>JBEAMN010000062.1:0-15024 GCA_041165945.1 Actinomycetota bacterium | reverse complement strand
TCTTGAGCAATTTATTGACGGTCGAAACTAAGTCAAAAAGTCTTGACAGAGTATAGATAGTTAGTAGGGTCTTGCCAACAATGCAAAGGATGAGTGGACATGTTAGATATCGCTATTCGAGGGGCCCACGTTGTTGATGGCACAGGTAAAGCTCGCTATGTAGCAGATGTAGGAATTGTCGATGGCAAGATCTCTAACATTGGGAATGTTGCTGCGGCAACAATTGAGATTGATGGAGCCGGATTAACGCTCTCGCCCGGATTTATCGACCCACATAGCCACTCTGATTTCACATTCCACACCAACCCTGACAATGAGAGTTCTGTTCATCAAGGAGTCACTACAGAGATCGTAGGAAACTGTGGCTTCTCAAGCGCTCCACTCTCTGAAGTGTCAGTTCCCTTTACCGAAAAGCGTCTTAAGAATTACGCCTACACAGGCGAAGTTACCTGGCGCACTTTTGGAGAGTATCTATCCGAGTTGGAGCGGATGAAAACTTCTACCAATTTTGCCTTTCTCATAGGACATAACAGCCTTCGCTTAGCAGCGGGCATCATGGGTGAAGAGAAGGTCACTGATGATCAATTAAAGAGTATGAAGAATTTTATCGAAGATAGCATGGAGGCAGGTGCGCTGGGATTGAGTTCTGGACTGGAATTTGCCCCAGGGTCTTACTCCACTTCTGCAGAATTAAAGGACATCATCACAGCAGTGGGTAAGTACAACGGTATCTATGCAAGTCACGTGCGCAACCGAGATTCTGAAATCTTTGATGCAATTAATGAGTTTGTCGATATCACTCGCGCCGGCGGTGTCCGTGGTCAGATTTCACACTTCAACGTGCGCCATGACTCCAATGCACCGCAAAATGCATGGCGTCGCGCCGTTGACATTATGGAGAATGCACAGAAAGAAGGTCTCGACATCACCGCTGACACCACGCCATTCCGTGAAGGAATTGGTGCGATGTACGCGATCTTGCCGCGTGACTTGGTCAATTTAGGGCCGAAAGCTATTGCAGAAGCGTGTGCAGATCCAGGGAAGCGTAAAGAGCTTCGTACCCAATGCGATCGTTACTGGCGCTTCATTCATAAAGGTCAATGGCATCGTGTGTATCTTGAAGGTTCACCGAATTTCCCTGAGCTGCAAGGGCTCTCATTCCCTGCTATCTCTGAAATTTTGGGCAAGGATGAATGGGATTGCTACTTCGACATTATGGCCGCCGCTGGTGAGCAGTGCCTAAACCTCATCATGGTGGGTGAACTCTTCACCGATGATCATCTCAAGGAGATGATTTCCCACCCAGATTTCTCGCTAGGCGTCGATGGTTACACCAGCACCGATCATGGTGCACTCTCTGAAGTCACCTCTTCACAACATCCATATTGTGGCCATATTGAGTATTTGGCGCACCATGTTCGCGAAGTAGGTACTTTGACTTTAGAGACTGCAATTCACAAGATGACTAAGAAGGTTGCCGATCGCTTCAATATTCACAAGCGTGGTGAGATCAAAGAGGGCAATTTCGCAGATTTAGTTCTATTCAATGCAGACACCGTGAATAGCAGGTCTACCATTGCAAAACCTCAGGTCTACCCGGATGGAATCACTGCAGTCATCGTCAATGGAGAAATAGTCGTGCATAACGGGGTACATAAAGGTAAGCGTCCAGGACAGGTTATTCGTCGAACCGCTTAGTTTTTGAGTGCGTAACCCACTGCAAGCGATGAAGCAATCGCTACCCAGATTTGATAGGGCAATAGCGCCAGCCCATATCCAATCGACACTCTAAAGGTGATTACCGTGATGGGTATTGTCAGAATCGCTGCTGTTACCAGCGCTGCTCCTGCGCTATTGAGGTTATGCGGTACGTAAAAAAGGTATGACCAGAGCAACGCCGCGATGACGCTTAATGCAAGAAATGCCAACCATGTGGTTACTAAATTTTTTGAGAGGTTTTTCGAGACAACAAACGAGGCAATGCCAAGGACGATGAAGTTATACGGCCAGATAACGCCAAAGACCCACTCTGGTGGTTGCCACGATGGGCGATTGAGTGAGTAGTACCAGGCAGAGTTACTGCTTACCCAGAAACCAGAGCCAATTGCATAAATCACCACAAACACAATGCCGACGATTGCTGCGATGGTTCGCCAACTCTCCATGAACGGAAATCTATCAGCGTGCGCTACCTTTACCTTCATGAATTTCGCCGCTCGTGTGCGTACCCAATTGGAACTATCCAGTAAGAGCGAATTGCGAGTCTGTATGGTCTGTCTTGGCAATATTTGTCGCTCACCAATGGCGGCTGCAGTCCTTGCTAATCGAGCCCATGAGGTCACGACGGTAAAGGTTCAGGTAGATAGCGCTGGAACCGGATCGTGGCATATTGGTGAAGGGCCAAATTTCTCTTCGGAGGCTACGTGGAAAAAAGCTGGGTACGAGTATGAACATATCGCTCAACAATTCACGGAGGATTTTTACTCAACTCGCGATCTCATTTTGGTGATGGACTCTAGTAACTATCGAAATGTTATGAACTTATCGGGTTCACAGAGTGATGCAGGGAAGGTCTTCTACTTACGCCAATTCGACCCATTACTTCGCGATATCGACCCGCTAGGTCCGCATGCCAATCGCCTTGAAGTTCCAGACCCCTACGGCCTGGCAGAGCGCGCCTTTGAAAAGGTACTTGAAATGGTAGAAGATTCGGTTGAGGGGCTACTCCAAGTACTCAATGGCTAAGCGGAGGCAGTATGCGCGCAGCACGATTCCACGGTCCTAAAGATCTACGTATAGAAGAGGTACCAAAGCCTTCTGCCGCACCAGGAGAGGTCCTTGTTGCAATGGAGCGGGTAGGAATCTGCGGCACCGATTTGGAAGAGTATCTCATCGGCCCAGTCATCATTCCCAAAGACCGTATGCCGATGATCATCGGACATGAATATCTAGGACGTGTCATTGAAGATCCCCTTGGCAAGTTGAAGCCAGGGACTTTAGTAGTGCCCGATGGAATTGTCGGATGTGGAAATTGTTATTACTGCGATCGCCACGAAGAGGGAATCTGTAAGAGTTATGAATGCATTGGGTTAACTTGCGATGGTGGCATGGCTGAATTTATGGCGACTGATCCCACGCGTTGGATTGAAGTGCCAAGTCATGTATCAGCAGATGTAGCAGTCTTTGCCGAACCGATGTCAGTTGCCGTCCGTGCGCTTAATAAAATCCCGACGATTCCAGGAACTAAAATTGCTGTCACTGGAGGAGGCACAGTTGGTTTATTGATAGCCCAGGCAGCACGTTCATTTGGCGCAGCTCAAGTAGTTGTTTATGAACCTAATCCAGTTCGACAAGAAGTTGCTCGTGCACTCGGTTTTGAATCGCTCAATCCACTAAATGAAAAAGAGTGGGCGCATTATGATGAATTCGATTCACTCCTTGAATGTTCGGGTGTGAAAGGCACGACAGCCAAATCCCTCGAAAAGATTCGTAACGCCGGCACGCTGGTATTGGTGGGCTTCCGACCTGAAGAGGAGAGTTTCCACTTACTTAATTTTGTTTTAAGTGAGAAACGGATTCAAGGTACCGCTGCCCATATGTGGGATGTCGATATTGCTGCAGCAATCGCACTTCTTGCAGGACCTTCGATTGATACCAAGCCATTGCTGACAGATGTCATCGCGCTTGATGAAGTAGTCACTAAAGGTTTTGATCGTCTCTTGAATGATAAGAATGCATTTAAGATCGTGGTTGACACAACCCGCTAGTTTCTTACCTCTACTTTTAGTTTTGCGGGAAACCTAAGTTGATTCCGCCGTGGCTCGGGTCGAGCCAACGACTGGTGACCACCTTGCCGCGAGTGAAGAAGTGCACTCCTTCACTGCCATGGGCATGGGAATCGCCAAAGAGGGAATTTTTCCAACCACCAAATGAGTAGTAGGCAACCGGAACTGGAATAGGAACATTGATTCCCACCATGCCCACAAGTACTTCATTTTGGAACTTACGCGCCGCGCCACCATCGTTGGTGAATATTGCCGTGCCATTGCCATATTGGTGCGAATTGATGAGGTTTAGCCCCTCTTCGTAGCTCCGCACTCGAATCACGCTCAAGACTGGTCCGAAAATCTCATCTTTATAGATCGACATCGAGGGTTGCACATGATCGAAGAGAGTTGGCCCTAACCAGAAACCTTCACTCGCACCATCAATAGCGCTGGTGCGCCCATCTTCAACGAGCGTTGCACCCTCTTTTACTCCAGCCTCGACATATGAGGCCACTTTGTCGCGGTGGACTTTGGTGACCAGGGGTCCCATGTCGGTACCTTTTGTGCCATCACCAGTTTTTAATTTCTTCATACGTTCCTGAATCTTTTTCACTAATTCATCAGCAATAGGTTCAACTGCAACGACTGCTGAGATAGCCATGCACCGTTCACCGGCAGAACCAAAGCCAGCATTGATTGCAGAGTCGGCGGTGAGATCTAGATCAGCATCGGGAAGAACGAGCATGTGATTCTTGGCGCCTCCGAGCGCCTGGACGCGCTTGCCATTCTTTGTGCCATTCTCATAGACATACTTAGCAATTGCTGTCGACCCGACAAACGAGACTGATGCGATATCTGGATGCTCGAGAAGGCGATCAACGGCCACCTTATCGCCGTGAATTACATTGAACACTCCATCTGGCAGCCCTGCTTCTTTCCATAATTTGGCAACGAAGTTTGAAGCAGATGGATCCTTTTCACTTGGCTTAATGACAACGGTATTTCCCGCAGCGATCGCAATCGGGAAGAACCACATCGGAACCATTGCTGGAAAATTAAAGGGAGAGATGATTGCGCATACACCGAGTGGTTGTCGGATTGAATAGACATCAACACCTTGCGAGACACTTTCGGAGTAACCACCTTTAAGTAGATGTGGAATCCCACAGGCAAATTCAACAACTTCAAGTCCACGAGTCACTTCACCAAGCGCGTCTGAAAGAACCTTCCCATGCTCTGAAGTGATGATTGCAGCAAGCTCTTCTTTTTTTGCATTCAGTAGATGGCGAAAGGCAAAGAGAATCTGCACGCGCTTGGTCAGCGAGGTCTGGCTCCATGATGTGAATGCGCTTTTGGCATTCGAAATAGCCGAATCGATCGTGGCAACATCTGCAAAGTCAACTGTCTTGGAGACTGTGCCGAGCGCGGGGTTGAAGACTTCAGCGTGGCGCCCACTTGAGCTCGAAACTTCTCCACCATTTATCCAATGTTTTACTAGCTCCACGTTCTCCTCTTTCTAACTCTCTGCTCTGCCTGAGTAGTATTCCATCACTGCTATTAATTTGGTGAACTCAGGGATCTTTATCAGAGGCGAGGTAGCTCGTTTGAGAACTAGGCAATGGTTGGCTCCATACCTATTACTCAGCCTGACCTGGGGTCTCTCCTTCATGTTCATCGAAATTGCATTGCCAGTCTTCAGCCCATTTGGAATCGCCTTTATCCGCAATCTCCTTGGCGCAGCAGTGTTGTGGGGGTACTTGTTTTATAAGCGGATCTCGATACCACGGGATCGGTCGGTCTTTGGCTGGATATTTCTCATTGGTCTCTGCTCCAACATCATCCCGGTAGTCATAGTGCCCTTTGCACAGACCGAAGTGACCTCTTCACTTACCGGCATCGTTAATGCTATGTCTCCGATATTTGCCGTTATCTTTACCTTACTTCTATTTAAACATGAACCAGTCAAGCCAATTCAGATTTTTGGAATCCTGCTCGCTTTTTTTGGCGTCGCTGTTGTATTTGGTATCTGGGATATCGAATCTGCTCCATGGTGGGCATATCTTTTTCTCTTGATCGCAGTTACATCATTTGGACTAGTGGCGCCGATAATCGCTAAGTACATCTCACCAAAGAATTATCCTCCCGTTGCACTAGCGACTATTCAGGTGACGATTGCAGCAGTAGTGCTCTTTCCAACATTTCTGCTCTTTGGTTTTAATTCGTATAACTTTTCGATAGCGCCAATCCTTTCAATGGCAATAATCGGAATCTTTTCTACCGGTTTTGCATTTGCTTGGAATTATCGAATCGTCTCGCTCGTGGGCAGTTCGGTTGCAGCGACGGTTAACTTCGTCTCTCCGATAGTTGCGGTCTTGGCAGGAGTAATAGTGTTGAGTGAACCGCTCTCATGGAATGAGCCCGTTGGTGGAGTGATAGTCATTCTAGGAAATGCAATAACCCAACGAGCACGGGCTAAGTAGTGACAGTTCTTGGAGCCGCACCTCTCAAGAGTTGGCTGCCCACCTACATCGCTCTGGGAATCGTCTGGGGTGCATCATTCCTGTTTATTGAGCAATCACTAACCTTTTTAACGCCAGTTGGCGTTGCTTTTTTGCGATGTTTTCTTGGGGCGCTCTCACTCTGGGTTGTCGTTTTAGTAAAAAAGATAGCCATCATTCGGGATTTGCGGATGCTTGTACATCTCTGGATCGTTGGATTGCTCCTTAATGTCTTCCCGGGGGTCCTTTTTGCCTTTGCACAAGAGCGAGTCTCATCAATTCTTGCGGGGATTATGAATGCATTGACGCCAATTATGAGCGTGATGATGATTCTTTTAATATTCCGGAGCGAAAAACTAAATGCAAATCGGATATTAGGAATCACTCTTGGCTTTATTGGAGTGCTCGTGGTCCTGCTTGTTGGTGAATCTATCGGCAGAATCTCATGGAGCGCGCTAACAGCACTGATACTGGCGGTTCTTTGTTATGGCATTTCATTTCCATATTCCTCAAAATTTATAATTCCACAATCTCTGCCCTCAGAATCATTAGCCACTACGCAAGTGTCATTAGCAGCCCTAACTCTTTTCCCATTCTTCCTCTATCACGGCATTAATTCGTATCAACCGTCGCTGGAAGCAGTTGGCTCCATCCTTGGCTTGGGGATTTTGGGTACCGGAATTGCATACATCTGGAATTTCAAGAATGTGGAATTAGCGGGAGCTTCATTAGCGAGTACGGTCACCTATATAACGCCCCTAGTCGCAGTTGTACTTGGCTTCTTATTACTCGGTGAGCCGCTTACCTGGAATGAACCGGTAGGCGGTTTAATTGTGCTCATAGGTAGCGCAATAGCTCAAGGTCGGATAAGAGTATTCAAGCGTTAGGTTCAAGAGCTAGGGAGTATTTATGGAAGCGGTTAGCAATATTTTTCTCGTTTTACACTTCGTAGGTTTGGCAGCGCTATTTGGTGGATTCCTTGCCCAAATGAGTACAAAAGCAAAATCAATTACGAATGGAATGCTCCACGGTGCACTTCTCTCACTTGTTGCAGGAGTAGTGCTTGTCGGCCTCCGGTATCCACTTAATGATCAAGATGCCACCGCGTATCCGCTCTATGACAATGGCAAAATCTCCGTGAAGTTACTAATTCTTCTTGTAATTTTAATTCTGGGGTACACCAGTAAAAAGCGAAGCAAGAGTTCTGATCAAGGAGATACTGCTGCGTGGGCAACCGTTGGGTTATTAACCTTTACCAATATCGTTATTGCTGTCTTTTGGTGACAGGTGTTGTAATCCCCAGGCATACATCGCGATTGCCCCAGCCGCAGACGCATTGATCGAACGGGTTGAACCATATTGTTCGATTGCAAGGACGACTTCACAGATAGCAACTGCCTCGTCAGACATTCCAGAACCTTCTTGACCAAAGAAGAGGATGCACGATTGTGGAAGTGGTCGGTTTTCTAGTCGTTGGCTGACTTCAATGTTATCGATACCGATTATGGGAAGTTCCTGCGTTTGAGCCCAATCAGCAAACTCTGCAACAGTAGGATGGTGATGCACCGTCATATATCTGTCAGTGACCATAGCGCCGCGACGGTTCCAATCTCGCTTTCCGACGATATGGATTCCTGCAACATTGAAGGCATTTGCTGTCCGAATGAGTGATCCAATATTTAAATCGTGCTTCCAATTTTCCACTGCTATATGAAGTGGATTACGTTTTGTATTTAAATCAGCGACGATTGCTTCGACAGTCCAATAGCGATATTCATCAAGGACATTCCGTTGATCTCCATGTTCAAGTAACTCAAGGTCATATTCATCACCGACTGGCCATGGTTTGGGGTGGGGTCCGACGCCAACAAAGGGATAGAATTCCCCAGCACCTGGCTCACTTGTCATGTGTCGTAACTCCAAATTGTTTTCACGCGATGATGGGAGTCTAGTGGGGCCACTTCTAGCGCTTATCTCTAGCTTCACTTGGGGTCTAGCCGATTTTCTTGGCGGCCTAGCATCTCGGCGGACCCGAATCGTCCGGGTACTGCCTATCTCCTATTTATCAGGTGCAATCATCGTCACCTTCTTCTCGATCTCTCTCATTCCAGGAGAGTTAAATAGGGACTCCTACATATACGGGTTCTTTGCTGCTTTCTTTGGCGTTCCAGCAATCGCACTCCTCTATGTCGCGCTAAGTCGCGGACCGATGGGCATCGTCTCGCCAATCACTGCGTTGATGGCAGGTTTTGTTCCAGTAATCACCGGGTTATTGCGCGGAGATAACGTCACTGGCATTGGTTATTTCGGAATGGCGCTCGCCGCTCTTTCGGTGATTCTCGTAAGCCAAGAGAAGAAGAGTGAGACTGCACGACCAATAACGCTGAGCACGCTTCTGATTTGTATCGCTAGTGGCACGCTTATCGGCTCTTACCTCACAGTCTTAGGGTTAGCTCCTTCGAATCAAGGTATTTGGACCTCAACAATTGCACGATGGTTTGGATTTATTTTTGTTGGTGCCTTTTTCTTAATGCGACTAAAAGCAATCTCGAAAGATGAGAAGACCGGACCATTTCCTTGGACCCTTGCCATTGTTGCAGGAATCTTTGATGCATCAGCAAATGGTATTTATCAAATAGCAACCCAAAAAGGGATGCTCTCTATTGTTGCGGTACTGGCTTCGCTCTATCCCGCTGCGACCGCCCTGCTTGCTCGATATTTTCTACACGAACGACTTCGCGCGATTCAGAATATAGGTGTCGTACTCGCCCTTGCCGCCGCAGTATGTCTCACCATGGCATAAAAATGTCATTCATCAAGCGAGTCTTCGGTATAACTCTAATGTTTTTTAGCGTCTTGCTTTCCACAATCCAACCTGGATATGCAATCACATCATTACGTGAATTGGCGATTGCTGATGATCAAGTGATTGCAATCCAGGGGAGATTCATCTCTCTAGCAACCAGTATTACTCCATTGGTGGACCGAACTACCTTTGCTCGTGAAGAATTTTTACGGCTACGTTCGGAATCAGGTAGTAAAGGTCCTGAGTTCCAAGCGGCACATAATTTCTTCCGCGCTCAAGTACGAGGGCTTTATAAAACCTTCGCTGCCGAAAGCCAAATTAAGAGCCAGAGTTCCCGAATCTTCTCGCAGATTCTCGCAAGCCCGCAGAAAGTTACGGAATTTATAGCTACGCGACCTGTCGTCTATCTGCCCCCTGAATGCCCTCCCGCAGTGGCGCTCGATGGGGAGTCAATTTGGGAGAGCGGCAAAGTGGTACGGGTCGTTGATGGTGACACTGTGCTGGTGCAAACCTGCCGCGGTGAATTAGATGTGCGCCTCATAGGAGTGCAAGCACCTGAGGCTGTTAAACCTACCCATGCCGCTCAATGCGGCGCAGTTGAAGCTACTAGGTTGATGCAAGCGATGCTTCCTATAGGAGCAGAGGTTCAACTTCGATCGAACAATTACGCTTCGGCGAACAATTTCCAAGCTTTAGCGAGACCATATCGTTACATCTTCGCAAAAGATGAACAAGGTAATTTTACCGTTGACGTCCAAGCGAAGCTTCTTGAGGCTGGCTTGGCAATGTGGTTTCCGAACGAAAATGAATTTGTTCGCAACTATCAGTACCTGGAGAAGCTCAATGAAGCAGCAAGCAAACAGGTTGGAATTTGGTCAGGGAATTTCTGTAAGAATGAGAGTGATAAGACCCCACTTGGCGCAATAGAGATTTGGATAGAGACAGATTCACCACTTCCGAACGAGAATCCATTTGGCGAGTATGTCTTGTTGCGTAATACCACCAACCAGAATATTGATCTTTCTGGTTGGGGAATTCGCGATACCTCACTTGAACTCTTTGATCCAAAGTACTTATTCCCCACAGGCACACTCCTAAAGTCGCAAGGGATTCTTACAATCTATCTGGGAGCTGTGCTAGATAATTTTCCACTCACACAGGATGAAATCGCTTTAGGATTAACCAAAGCAATTTTGCAAAATTCTTCAAGCGCTGGCGGTAAGTACACCGGCGATGGCATCTATCTGCAGACACCCCTGGTAGCTAATGGCGGTGGCAATATGCGGGCGTGGATGCATCGACATTGCATTCCCAAGGATTGTGTGAGACCAGATTGGGTCACTAAGAATCTCGATGGAAGTGAGCGTTCGATTCCACTCCCACAAACGCTCTCCATCGCACTCAATCCCAGTAAGTATGGGCGAGTGGTGCCAGATATGACCGGCCTCACAGAGGAACAAGCAAAGCTGGCTCTCAGCCCACTCCAATTAAATGTCGCAATTATCGACCGAAGTAACCTGCAATCAGGAGAAACTCCTGGTGTGAAGAGCGTGATTGATCAAAATCCAAAGGCGGGCGCGAATCTGCCACCAAATGGCACGGTCACTGTTTTCGTTGACATCAAGCGCTAATCCGCGAATTTCGTGCTCACCTGTTTTATCCTTGTACCTGTAAATGCCGCTACTTCCCTGACCATGCGGCAATGAGAGCGAGCCTGCCCGTGTTCACTAGACGCGCATTAGCAATCGTTCTCACGCTCTCCGTTTTTACCCCTATTACTCTGGTTAATCAGGCTGTAGTTACATCGAGCGCAGAAGCGAAGACTCGCAAGCCCAGTATTGCTGAAATTAATGAGGCTAAAAAGAAGGAGGCGGAGAAGAAGGCGGCCGCTGATCGAGCTAAGGCCAAACTCAATGCCGCTTCAAACCAACTCAAAGTCTTAACTGCAAAAGCAGTTGCCGCACGAAATCGTTATCTCCAAGAGGTCAAGAAATTAGAGATTGCTACGGTGAAGGCTGAAGCTGCCAAGAAGAAAGAAGATGCAGCAATTGCTAAATCCAATAAGGCTCAAACGGCGGTCGTTGCCTCAAAAACACATATCGGCAGAGTCGCTGCAAATGCCTACATCATGGGCTCAGGTTTCACCGATTTTGATTCCATTCTTCATGCTGATGGCCCACAAGATTTGATGGATCGCCTCTCGACACTTGATGCAGTAGGGGAGAACAACAGCAGTATCCTGCTCCGCCTTAAAGTCGCTGAGGAATCTGCTCGGTTAGCGAAAATTGAGGCTGAAGAAGCGCGCGCTGAAGCCGTAGCCGCGCGTAAAGAACAGGCAGATGCAACAGCGCGCGTCGCAGCAGCAAAAAAAGAAGCTGACGAGGCTCGTGATGCTCAAGAGGTTGAAGTGAAGAAACTTCAGCAAATGCAAAATCAATTAATAGCAGAGCTCTTAAGCGCTCGTAAGAAGCGCGTGACGCTTGAACAGCAACGACAACTTGCGATCTTAGAAGAGGCGCTGGCTGCACGAGCCGAACAAACAGATGTCAAAGCGAAGATTTGGCCAGTTAATGGCATCGGATTTAGCAATGGGCGGACGACGATACGTTCCAACGAAAACATTCGTGAGAAAGCAGTTGCTTTTGCCAAGAAACAAGTTCTCGCGCGTAAACCATATGTTTGGGGTAACGAAGGTCCGAACAGTTTCGATTGTTCAGGTTTGGTCTATGCCGCTTATCGTTCCGCAGGTTTAGGTTATCCAGGTTGGGATCGTGTGAACTCACGAATTTATTACAGTTGGACGAAGCGAATTCCACTCCATGAATTGCAACCAGGTGATCTGCTCTATTACTCCTATAAGGCTGATATCAGCACCATTCACCACATGACGATTTATGCGGGCAACGGCATGATGTGGGAAGCGCACAATACGAAAAAGGGTTTGCTCTATAGCTCTATCTATTCAATCCCTGGACTTATTCCATTTGGAGGTCGGGTCTAGGCTATAGCCATGATTTCCAAGGCCCGGTTAGCGGTTCGAGAATCGCTGGCACCGTTAAGTCCTGGGGATGCTGTGATTGTTGCAGTCTCTGGTGGAGCAGACTCATTACTACTTGCTTATTGCTTGAATATTGAAGGCGCAGCGCTCGCATTGAGGATTCGAGCGGTGATTGTTGATCATCAATTACAAGATGGTTCAGCAAAGATTGCTATTGAGGCAAAAACGGCTTTACAGAAAATGGATATTAAAGAGGTCGAGATTATTAGCGTCGATGTGGTCAAGAGTGATGGCATCGAGGCAGATGCTCGAAACGCACGGTACAACGCTCTGAACTCTGTTGCTGATAAATCTTCTGCAACTGCAATTTTCCTTGGACATAACAAAGATGATCTTGCCGAGAGCGTGCTCTTGGGTCTGACTCAAGGAGCTGGCACAAAATCTTTAGCTGGGATGTCAACTCATGATGGGCGATACATAAGACCATTTCTCGCACTCTCTCGAGAGGAGATTATCTCTGCATGTGATGAAGTTGGACTTGTTTATTGGAGCGATCCACACAACGACGATCTTCGATTTACTCGGGTAAAGATTCGAAAGCAGATCATTCCGCTTATGGAGAGCGAGTTGGGACCGGGTATCACAGATGCACTTGCGCGCTCGGCACGAATCTTTCGGGAGGATTCTGATGCGCTCGATACGCTCACGGACGAGATTTTCACCACCATTCCTGATCCCACTTCAATCGAGGTGGAGTTACTGGAAAGGTTGCCAAGCGCCCTTCGGAAACGGGTCATCCGCCGAGCAGTTGCGCTCCTTGGCGCAACGCGAATCACCGCCGAACACCTTGGCTGGGTTGACGCCCTAATCAGCCAATGGCATGGCCAAGGCGAGGTCGCTCTCCCGGCTGGTGTTACAGCGCGTCGAGAGTCGGGCAGACTAGCGCTCTCACGCCAGGGGAAATGATTCGGGAAAGGATGCGCCACAAGTGGATCTAGCTCACGTCAAAGATGAGATAACAGAGGTTGTTGCGACAAAAGAAGAGATTCACCAACGGATTAATGAGATTGCAGCGGCGATAGCGAAAGATTATGGGAATAAGGATCTATTGCTCGTCGGCGTACTCAAAGGTGCAGTTATGGCGATGGCAGATCTAGCCCGTGCGATGCAACGACATGTCGAGATGGATTGGATGGCGGTCTCTTCATATGGTTCAGGTACAAAATCCAGTGGTGTAGTGCGAATTCTCAAAGATCTCGATCGTGATATTACTGGGCGCGACGTGCTCATCGTTGAAGATATAGTCGATTCTGGACTAACGCTCTCATGGCTTCAAACCAACTTGCTTTCGCGCGGCGCAAAGTCAGTGGAGATATTTACAGTTTTTAGGAAACCAGATGCAGCAAAAGTCCATGTTGATGTGAAGTATGTGGGCTTTGATATCCCACCGGCTTTCGTGGTTGGCTATGGTTTAGATTTTTCTGAGAAATATCGAAACCTTGATTGTGTAGCAGTCCTAGCACCAAAGATGTATTCCTAAATATGAAAAATAGATTTATCAGAGGCTTACGTAGTCCAATCACGTGGATACTTTTAGCCATCATGCTTGTCTGGGGATACTCCCAGATTTCCAATTCTGGTAGATCCTTCAAGGAAGTCGAAACCCAGACAATCATCGGCGCCATTACGGCCGGTCAGGTTGATTCTGCGCTTTTGCTCGCTCAAGATCAACAAATAAGAATTGTGTTAAAGAGTGGCGTGAAGATCTCTGACTCAGGTCGCTTGCAAGCCTCGTATCTTGCAAATCAAGAGAGTGATTTAGTCAAGATTCTCAGCGAGAACCCACCGCCAAATAAGTGGAATGTCAAAGTCACGCGTCAGTCTCTCTTGGTATCACTTCTCCTGACTCTCATTCCATTCGTGCTCATCGCATTCATATTTTTCTATCTCATATCGCGGGCACAAGGTGGAGGTCGAGCATTTCAATTTGGTCGCTCTCGCGCAAAGTTAAACGCAAAAGATAAACCACAAACAAAGTTCTCAGATGTCGCAGGCGCCGATGAGGCTATTGAAGAACTCCGCGAAATAAAGGATTTCCTCGTAGACCCAACCAAGTATCAAAAACTAGGTGCAAAGATTCCTAAAGGTGTCTTGTTATACGGGCCACCCGGAACGGGAAAGACTCTCCTTGCTCGAGCAGTAGCAGGTGAGGCAAATGTCCCCTTCTTCTCGATTTCTGGCTCAGATTTCGTTGAGATGTTTGTCGGTGTTGGAGCTGCTCGAGTTCGAGATATGTTCACACAAGCAAAAGCGAGCGCTCCAGCAATCGTCTTTGTCGATGAGATTGATGCAGTAGGTCGCCATCGCGGCGCTGGAATGGGTGGTGGACATGATGAGCGCGAGCAGACACTCAACCAATTATTAGTCGAGATGGATGGCTTTGAGGCAAATGGTTCAGTGATTTTGATTGCTGCGACCAACCGACCAGACATCCTTGACCCAGCCCTGCTTCGCCCAGGGCGTTTTGATCGTCAGATTCCTATTGATCGCCCAGATCTCAAAGGGCGTGAAGCAATTTTAAAGATACATGCAAGTAATAAACCACTTTCGGATGATGTTGACTTGTTGAGCCTCGCGCGACGTACTCCAGGTTTCACAGGTGCCGATTTAGCAAACGTAGTTAATGAAGCAGCGCTACTTACTGCGCGCAAAAATCTCGAAGTGATCACTAACGAGGCGCTCGGTGAATCAATTGATCGAGTGATGGCTGGGCCACAAAAGGTAAGTCGATTGATGAATGAGAAGGAGCGTTTGATCACCGCCTATCATGAAGGTGGGCATGCATTAGTCGCACATGCACTTCCTGATACTGATCCAGTACAGAAGATCACCATCATGCCTCGAGGTCGCGCCCTCGGTTACACGATGGTCTTACCTGATGAGGATAAATACTCG
>JBEAMN010000061.1:0-5307 GCA_041165945.1 Actinomycetota bacterium | reverse complement strand
TTCGCGCGAGGCGAAGAAGCGCCGCGAATCTGCTGAGGCTTTCGAAGCGGGCGGACGCGCTGATCGCGCTGCGCGTGAACGAGCAGAGGGCGAAATCATCGCGCGCTACCTCCCGCAACAGTTAACCGCTGCTGAACTTGATGCAATGATCAAAGAGGCGATTGCTGAGACTGGTGCCAGCGGACCTGCGGGCATGGGGCAAGTGATGAAGGTGCTTGCACCGAAGATTGCCGGACGCGCTGATGGTGGTGCAGTTTCGGCTGCCGTGAAGGCAGCGCTGGCAATCTAGCTCTAGTTTTTGGCTGGGAACTACTCGGTGTGATCGCTATGGTCTTCGTGGAAATCTCCACCACGACCGGTCTTCTTCTCTCTATTTCCTCGTGGGTGCTCATAAATCCAAATCACAATGCCGAGGAGCAGAGTCAGTCCCAGAAAAATAAGTAACGACCATTCCATCTACAACCACCCTAATTCGGCCACGGCAACAGTATGACCAGCAGATTTACTTATTGAAATGGTCTTTTTTATTGTTCATCTACTTTTTACTCATTAGTCGTAGAAGTACCACGCAGATTTATTCTTCCTCCAATTCACTCCGCAATTGTGAGTACATCGACGCGTTCGGCCTTCGACGAAGTGAATGAGAAAGTCAGTCAAGCTGGCGCCATTCTCGGGTTGAAGGATGGAGTTGTGCAGGCGCTACAACAGTGTGAACGTGAAGTCGTCGTATCGATCCCCTTACGACGAGGCGATGACATCGAAGTGCTCACCGGTTACCGTGTTCAACATTCGAGTGCTCGTGGGCCTCGTAAGGGAGGCATTCGCTTTCACCAGGATGTTGATCTCGATGAGGTGCGGGCCCTCGCAAGCCTCATGACATGGAAAACCGCGCTCATTGATGTCCCTTTCGGTGGCGCTAAGGGCGGGGTGACGGTCGATGCTTCAACATTGACCGACCTCGAACGTGAGGAAATCATCCGTCGCTGGACTCGTTCCATCCACCATGTCCTAGGTCATCAACGCGATATCCCTGCCCCTGATATGGGCACGGATGCGCGGACGATGGCCTGGTTGATGGACGAGTTCCACCGACTGGAAGGTTTCCAACCTGCGTGTGTAACGGGTAAGCCAGTTGAACTCTTCGGAGCCCCCGGTCGCGAAGAGGCAACAGGGCGAGGCGTTGCGATGATCGCCGCTGCAACATTGGAGCAGCATCGCGAGAAAGTGAAAGGTGCGCGCGTTGCCATACAAGGTTTTGGCAACGTCGGAAAATTCACTGCACTTGTCTGCCAAGAATTGGGATTCAAGGTAATCGCGCTCGCCGATGTGAGTGGCGGCATCATCGATAGAAATGGAATTGATGTCGAGGAAATAATGAAGTACCGAATGATTCGTGATGTCCCCTCCTACGATAAAACCAACTCTGCAGAGGTTTTAGAGCAACGATGTGAGGTGCTGATTCCGGCAGCGCTAGGAGGGGTCATTACGAATGCGAATGCAGATCAGATCAACGCCGATTACATCGTCGAGGGAGCAAACCAACCAACAACAGCTGATGCTGACTGGATGCTTCGCGGAAAGGGTTCGGTGATTGTTCCCGACATCCTCGCCAATGCCGGTGGGGTGATGGGCTCCTACTTTGAGTGGACGCAGAATATCCAGCAGTACTCGTGGCCTATCGATAAATTCCGCAGAGAGTTGGATTCACGGATGTCTCGAGCCTTCGAAGATGTGTTTAAGGAGGCAAAGTCGCATTCAATCGATTTACGAACGGCAGCATTTGTCCTTGCCGTCAAGCGGGTGGCGGCAGCGTATGCGCTCCGTGGTTCGCTCGTCTGATTCGTTGATTTGAGCGCGCAGGAGAGGCGCTAACTTTTACTGGTGGGTGGCGGGCGGTATCGTCAGCCCATGGCCATTACAAAGTATGAATATGTAACCGTTCCACTTCTTACCCATGCAACGAAGCAGATTCTCGACACCTGGGGATCTGATGGTTGGGAGTTGGTGCAGGTTGTCCCAGCCCCGGGCGGCGGAGATCAACTCGTTGCTTACATGAAAAGGGAGATCGCCTAATGGCATACGAGAAAGTCAAAGCGCGCCTTGCGCAACTTGGGTTAGAGCTGCCTGTTGCAGCGATTCCCGTTGCTGCCTATGTCCCTGCAGCTCGCGATGGAAAGTTAGTGTTCACGGCAGGCCAGTTGCCAACAGTTGACGGCAAAATCTCTAAGACCGGCAAAGTCGGTAGCGATGTCACTGTCGAAGAGGGTTATGCATTAGCGCAAATTTGTGGGTTAAATGTTCTGGCGGCGCTCGCTCTTGTCTGCGATCTCGATGAGATCAAGCAGATTGTGAAGACTGTCGGATTTGTGAATAGCGCTCCAGGGTTTACCAATCAAGCTGGCGTTGTTAATGGCGCGAGCGAGCTCTTTATCAATGTGCTCGGTGAGGCCGGTCGTGCAGCTCGATCTTCCGTGGGCGTTGCTGAGTTGCCGCTCAATGCACCAGTTGAGGTCGAGGTCGTCGTCTCGCTGAAGTAGGAATTAAAAGAGAGTTAACGGGGAGTTCACCCAGGCAATTCTCAGCCTACTTATCCTTTTCCGCAGAACGGCTCCGAAGAGTCTCGAGCCGTAGTGACGAGGGTGGAAATGTCTGTAGGAAAGCATTTAGAGGGCTTTGGTGTACTTGAAGGTACGCGCGATCAACTCCTGACGATCGCAGATCGACTCTACATTGTTCATAAGAAACTCTTCTCGAAAGAGACAATCGAGAAGTATGTTTTTGAATCGTATGAATTACTCGACGCAAAGAGCGATACGAAGGTATATCTAGTCTCGTTAGCAGAGCGATTTGCTCGAGATCGCCTGCAAGCACTGCTCAAGGCAGAGAATCTCTCTACCTCGGGCACATTAGATGTCTTATTTGTCTGCGTCCATAACTCTGGTCGTTCTCAGATGGCGGCGGGCTTCATGGCCAAACTCGGTGGAAATAAAGTGACGGTCCGTTCTGCAGGTTCAGCGCCGAAGGAGAGCATCTCGCAGAATGTTCTTGAGGCGATGGCCGAAGTGGGAATCGACATCACCCAGGAATTCCCAAAGCCGTTAACTGATGAAGTAGTCAGAGCATCGGATGTCGTCATCACGATGGGATGCGGGGATGCATGCCCGATCTACCCAGGCAAGCGCTATGAGGATTGGCAACTCGATGATCCTTCAACTCAAGATATCGATGGGGTGCGCGCAATCAGAGATGAGATTCAGGAGCGGGTGAAAGTTCTACTCAGCGAAGTCTTGACGTAAGAGCTACCCGTAGCGGCAGCGCAAGAGTGATGCACTAGCGGAGGAGCAATAAGTCAGCGAGACTTTTCTCGAAGTTCACCCAAAGTCCGCACATAATCCACTCGTCCGAATAATGCTCTAGCCATGAGAGTAATTGTCGTAGGGGGTGGAATTCTCGGGACTACTCATGCATGGCAAGCCCTTAAATTAGGTCATGAGGTCATTCACTTAGAACGTGATGAATTTCCACGTAGCGCTTCAGTGAGAAATTTCGGTCTGATTTGGGTAAGTGGGCGAAAAGAAGGCCCAGAGCTGAAGGCAGCGTTGCGCGCCCGAACGTTATGGGAGGAAATCTCTCATCAATTCCCAATGATGGAATTTTCATCAAATGGCTCCCTTACTCTTGCCAAGAATGAGGTTGAAGTTGGAATCTTAGAAGCGTGCCTGGCGAAGTCAGATGCTAGTGATCGGCAATGGCGAGTACTCGACAAGAAAGAGACGGAGCAGATTAATCCTGCGCTGCGTGGGGAATATCTCGCCTCGCTCTGGTGCCCACTAGATGCAACAGTCGAACCGGCCACTGTGCTTACATCCCTGCGTTCTGGACTCGCCAAAAATCCCCTCTACAAATGGCGCAATAAGGTTGAGATAAAGGCAATTACTTCGGATCGACAGTACGTGCAGGCGCAGAGCACCTCGGATGAAGTCTTCGAAGGAGATTTTCTTATCCTCTGCCCTGGAGCCGATCATCACACGCTATTCAAAGAACAATTTGCCTCCGCACCCATTCGACAGGTGCGACTTCAGATGATGAGCACCGACATCTTCCCCGAAAAATTAACCACCTCCATCGCCGATGGTGATTCCCTCCGTTATTACCCGGCATACCAAGGAACAAATCTTGAAGCGTTACCCGCCCAAGCCCCCATCGCGGCCGAGAAACATATGCAGCTCCTCCTAGTTCAAAGATCCGATGGAACGCTGACCATAGGAGATACCCATGAATATGAACTTCCCTTCGAATTCGCGTTAGATGAACGGCCGTATGAATACCTTCATGAGGTAGCAAGTTCCCTTATAGGTAAGAAGTTGCCCCCAATAGTTCGCAGGTGGGATGGGATCTATAGCCAGCGAATCGATGGTGAGATTGTCGATCGACGCGCCATATTCCCCAATGTCATTACCGTGACAGGTCCGGGAGGGCGAGGTAATTCGCTTGCACCAGCAATAGCAGAGCAAACATTTGAAGAGATACACAGGGGGAGCAGCGGTGGAAATTGAAAATTGTGAGTTAATCGCTTTTGATGTGGCAGGAACAACAGTCGATGATGATGGAGTGGTGCTCCGAGCCTTCGAAAGAGCTTTTGAAGAGAGCCAACCAGAAAATTGGCAGGAGCGACGAATCCAGTGGCTCGAGTATGCCAATGAAACAATGGGCCGCTCTAAGATCGAGGTATTTACCGACCTCCTGGGCGATCACGAAAAGGCGCGGAGAGCAACAACGTTATTTGAAGCGGCGTACTTAGCAGAGGTAGTGAAGGGCGAGGTCAAGGCGATTCCAGGAACTGAGCAGCTCTTTCACGAGCTACATGATGCAGGGATAGCTGTGGGTCTCACTACTGGTTTTAGCAGACGAATCCTCGATGCGATCATTGAATCTTTGGATTGGTCTGCCCTTATAGATTCTTCTTCAACTCCTGAAGAGGCCGGACGAGGGCGACCATCTCCTGCGATGCTTGAGCATCTTGCGCGCCAGGCATCCCTTTCGAGCCCCAATCGCTCAATTGTCATTGGCGATACGCAGGCTGATATGGAAGCTGGAGTCGCATTTGGAGCGGGGCAAGTAATAGGCGTCCGAACCGGGGCACATCGCGAAGCGAAACTGATTGCAGCGGGTGCAACGCGAATTATTAACTCCGTAGCAGACTTGAATTAGGTAACCGTTCATAAAACCAAGTTCTGCAACTTTTAGGTGAACATCGAGCGATTTTTGTACACAGTAATTTCTCCACTTCTCTATGAGATAGCCACG
>JBEAMN010000060.1:0-3320 GCA_041165945.1 Actinomycetota bacterium | reverse complement strand
ATTCCGTGATGGCTGGAAGGGTCCACTTGAAGCGCTGACCATGCCACTAGACCTTGCAACGGTGAAGCCAATTCTGGCTAAGGGTGGAACCATCCTTGGTTCATCACGTACCAATCCATTTAAGATTGAAAACGGCGTCGAAAAAATCAAGCAGAATCTCGCTGATCAGGGGATAGATGTTCTGATTGCAATTGGTGGTGAAGATACTCTGGGAGTTGCCACCAAACTGGATGCGCTAGGCGTCAAAGTCGTGGGAGTTCCAAAGACAATCGACAACGATCTCAATAACACCGACTTTACCTTTGGCTTTGACACATCAGTCAATATTGCTATGGAGGCAATTGATCGTCTTCATACAACTGCAGAATCGCATCACCGACCACTCATCGTCGAAGTTATGGGTCGCCATGCTGGGTGGATTGCACTGCATTCAGGACTTGCCGGCGATGCCGCCTGCATCTTGATTCCAGAAGTTAAATTCTCGGTCGACAAGGTCTGCGAATATGTGAATTCTCGCTTTAAGACAGGAACAGCTCCCATCATTGTGATTGCAGAAGGTGCGATTCCACAAGATGGCGACATGGTCACAAAAGATCAGCCACTCGATGCTTTCGGACACGTCCAACTATCCGGAATCGGTGACTGGCTTGCCAAAGAGATTGAGGCAAAGACAGGGCATCAAACACGTTGCACAGTGCTTGGACATATTCAGCGTGGTGGAACTCCATCAGCCTTTGATCGCGTTTTGAGCTCCCGCTTTGGATTGGAAGCAATTACTGCAGTCCACGAAGGTGATTTCGGCAAGATGATGGCGCTACATGGAACCAAGATCGCTCGAGTGCCTCTTGCATCAGCGACCGATGTTCTTAAGACCGTCCCAATCGAGCGCTACGAGGAAATCACTTCGTTCTTTGGTTAATCTCGTCGCGAGATTGCTGCCAAATTGCCTAGTCTTATGACCATGAGCGCTCACATCCCACAGCTGGATAACCTCTTTGACCCATCCTTAGTTGCCGCGCAACAGCCCAACTGGCCAGGTGGAAAAGATGGCGAGCCACTTGCTAAAGCAGTTGCAGATCTTCGCGCTCTTCCTCCGCTTGTCTTTGCAGGAGAGTGTGATGATCTCAAGGCAAAGATTGCCGAAGCTGCAGCGGGGCGAGCATTCTGGTTACAAGGTGGAGATTGCGCCGAAACTTTTGCTTCAGCAACTGCAGATTCAATTCGCAATCGAATCAAAACCATTCTGCAGATGGCAGCAGTTTTACAGTATTACTCAAGCTTGCCCGTGATCAAAGTTGGCCGCATGGCTGGGCAATTCGCCAAGCCGCGTTCAAATGATCTTGAAACACGTGGGGATGTCACGCTTCCGGCATATCGTGGAGATGCAGTTAACGATATTGAATTTACCGAAAGTGCGCGCACGCCAGACCCTCAGCGGTTGGTGCGCGTTTACAACACTTCGGCGGCAACTCTTAATTTGGTGCGTGCTTTTACGCGAGGTGGGTTTGCCGATCTGCGCCAGGTTCACGAATGGAATAAAGGTTTTATTCGAGATTCACAGTTTGGCGAAAAATACGAGCAGATGGCCAATGAAATTGGTCGCGCACTTTCATTTATGCAATCTGCTGGCGTAGACCCCGAACAATTTAAGGCAGTTGATTTCTACGCAAGTCACGAGGCGCTCATCATTGAGTATGAGAAGGCTCTGACTCGTATCGATTCTCGTACCCAACTTCCTTATGATGTCTCAGGCCATTTCATCTGGATTGGTGAACGCACCAGACAGCTCGATGGCGCACATGTTGATTTTGCATCCAAGGTGCGCAATCCAATCGGTGTAAAGCTCGGCCCTAAGTCGACAGTAGAGGATGCGCTAGCCCTCATCGCAAAACTCAATCCAGATAATGAACCGGGAAGAATTACATTTATTACCCGTATGGGTGCTGGCAAAATTCGCGAAGCACTTCCTGCTCTTGTCGAAGGCGTAACTAAATCTGGCGCTCAAGTACTGTGGGTTTGCGATCCGATGCACGGCAACACCTTTGAATCAAAGAACGGTTACAAAACCCGTAATTTCGAGGATGTGCTCGATGAAGTACGCGGCTTCTTTGAAGTGCACAAGAAGCTCGGCACGCACCCAGGTGGCATACATATTGAACTTACCGGGGATGATGTCACCGAATGCCTCGGCGGTGGCGACCAAATTTCTGAGAAGGATTTGGAATCACGTTATGAAACAGCCTGCGATCCACGTTTAAATCACTCACAATCACTCGAGCTCTCATTTTTAGTTGCTGAAATGTTGCGCGACCGCTAACTTTGCGAGCGTGGCGCTTCTTCTCTCAACTATTTCAACGCCAGTCGGAAATCTCAATTTGATAGCCGATGAACACGTTCTGCTCGCCGCAAATCTCTCCTCCATCAAGTCTTTGAAAGAGAGTCTTGATGGCGAAGATGTGATGAAAGAATTTAAGAGCGTCTCTAGGATTCCGATCATTACAGATTTAATTGGGGACTACTTTGATGGAGATATCCAAGCTATCAACTCAATAAGTGTGCGTCAGCCCGGAGCGCCCTTTTCGCAGGCTGCCTGGAAAGCAATGCGAAAAGTGAAGGCGGGCAAAGTGATTTCATACAGTGAACTTGCCGATCGTGCCGGAAGCCCTACCGCGGTTCGTGCTGCTGGAAGTGCATGCGCAAAAAATGCGATTGTTTTAGTAGTGCCTTGTCATCGAATTGTGAAAACCGGTGGAGCGCTAGGAAATTATGCTTACGGATTATCGAAAAAAGAGTGGCTACTTCGCCACGAGGGAGCGCTTTAGAATTTCAATCGCTTCATCGCATTGCGCATCATCAAAATCTAGGTGTGTTACTAGGCGGGCATAGTAAGGACCCAGAGCGCTGATCCAAAGCCCAGCAGCCTTACAGCGTTCGTTTAACTCTGTAGCTGATATTCCGAGTCTAGAAAGTTCCAATCCGACGATGTTGGTAACGACCTTGTCAGGGTTTACCAAAGTAGGTTCTATAGCTGCAATTGCATTCGCAATTCTCTGCGCGCGCGCATGGTCATCCGCCAATCGCGCGATGTTGTTATCGAGCGCGTAGTGGCCGGCAGCAGCAATGATTCCAACCTGTCGCATTCCAGCGCCGTAGCGCTTACGCCAGATTCGCGCTTCGTTGACCCGCTCTCTTGTTGAGAGCATGACTGAGCCAATTGGCGCTCCTAAGCCTTTTGATAAGCAGACGCTAATTGTGTCGAAGTGCTTGCCATAATCTACAAAGCTGACGCCAGAGGCAATATGTGCATTCCAAATGCGAGC
>JBEAMN010000059.1:0-11861 GCA_041165945.1 Actinomycetota bacterium | reverse complement strand
GCTCTGTGCTGGTGCTCCAGGAAAGCGATACGCACTTCCACATGCCCGCATCATGATGCACCAACCTTCAGGTGGCATTGGTGGAACTGCAAGCGATATCAAGATTCAAGCAGAACAGATGGCAGCGACGAAGAAATCTATGGCTGAGTTAATTGCCTTCCACACCGGACAAACTATCGACACAATCCAAGAGGATTCGGATCGCGATCGTTGGTTCACTGCTGAGCAAGCGAAAGAGTATGGCTTTGTCGACCACGTAGTGCGTTCTGCTCGACAAGTTTCCGGAAGCGGAGGAACAGAGCGATGAGTGAAGTTTTGAAACCCGGTGAATTCACCAATCGTTACGTCCTTCCAGTCATCGAGGAGAAAACCTCCTACGGCTTCAAACGGATGGATCCCTACACCAAACTCTTCGAAGAGCGCATCATCTTCCTCGGCACTCCTATTGATGACACAGTCGCAAACGATGTCATGGCCCAATTACTCACCCTTGAGTCGATGGATCCTGATCGCGACATCATGTTGTACATCAATTCACCTGGTGGTTCGTTCACAGCGCTCACCGCGATTTATGACACAATGCAATTCGTTCGCCCCGACATCATGACCATCTGCCTAGGCCAAGCAGCCTCAGCAGCAGCCGTAATCCTGACGGGCGGCACCAAAGGGAAGCGCTATGCGCTCGAGAATTCTCGGATCCTGCTCCATCAACCCTCTAGTGAAGGTGGCGGTCAGGGCTCGGATATCGAGATTCAAGCGAAAGAAATCATGCGCATGCGCGACCTACTCGTCGATATGTTGGCCAAGCACTCCAATCGCAGCGCCGATCAGATCACCAAAGATATCGACCGCGACAAGATTCTTACTGCGCAAGAGGCAGTCGAATGGGGATTGATCGATCAGGTCCTCTCCACCCGAAAAGCCAACACCGGTAAGTAACTCGAAAGGGAGATCACGATGCCACGAATCGGCGAAAGCAGCGAACTGCTCAAGTGCTCCTTCTGTGGCAAATCACAGAAGCAGGTGAAGAAGTTAATCGCCGGCCCTGGTGTGTACATCTGTGACGAGTGCATCGAACTCTGCAATGAAATCATCGTCGAAGAGCTCTCAACGGCGAGCGCAGTCTCGTTGCAAGAGCTGCCCAAACCTCAGGAGATCTTCGAATTCCTCAATCAATATGTGATTGGCCAAGAGCGCGCGAAGAAATCGCTCTCGGTTGCGGTCTATAACCACTACAAGCGGATTCAAGGTGGCGAGAATGCGCGTGAGGGCGCTGTCGAGTTAACCAAGAGCAACATCCTTCTCCTTGGCCCAACAGGTTGCGGCAAGACTCTGCTCGCACAAACCCTCGCCCGAATGCTCAATGTTCCTTTTGCAATTGCTGATGCAACTGCGCTCACTGAAGCTGGATATGTTGGTGAAGATGTTGAGAACATCTTGCTAAAGTTGATTCAAGCAGCAGACTTCGATGTCAAGCGTGCTGAGCGTGGAATCATCTACATCGATGAAATCGATAAAGTGGCACGTAAGAGCGAGAATCCCTCCATTACTCGCGATGTCTCTGGTGAAGGTGTACAACAAGCGTTGCTCAAGATTATTGAAGGCACCACGGCATCTGTTCCACCACAAGGTGGGCGTAAACACCCACATCAAGAGTTCATTCAAATCGATACCACCAACGTGCTTTTCATCGTGGGTGGAGCTTTTGCAGGGCTCGACAAGATCATCGAATCTCGCATGGGCGGTAAAGGCCTTGGCTTCAATGCAACCCTGCAGAGCGCTGCTGAGCGGAATGCAAGTGATGTCTTCAGCAATGTCTTGCCGGAAGATCTCTTGAAATTTGGAATGATTCCGGAATTCGTGGGTCGACTTCCCGTCATCACCAGCGTCGATGCGCTCGATCATGATGCATTGATGCAGATTCTCACCGAGCCAAAGAATGCCCTCACCAAGCAATATCAAAAACTCTTCGAACTCGATGGGGTGGAGTTGGAATTCACCGCCGATGCCCTTACTGCTGTGGCCGAACAGGCGATTAAGCGCGGCACTGGAGCCCGCGGCCTTCGCGCCATCATGGAAGAGGTTCTGCTCACCGTGATGTTTGATACCCCAAGCCGAAAAGATGTTGCCCGCGTAATAATCACTGCCGAATCGGTAACTGAGCAGGCCCCACCAACTCTCGTGCTTCGAGAAGATGGAGACGCTGAGAAAAGCGCCTAAGATTGCTGGTTATGGCAGCCGACGAGCAGTTACCCACGCATTTCTCGCCTGCCGACCTTGAGGCGCCGCTCTATCAAAGTTGGCTGGATCGTGGTTACTTCATTGCCGATGCCTCATCACAGAAGAGGCCGTTCTGCATAGTCATCCCGCCGCCGAATGTCACAGGAAGTCTGCATATCGGCCACGCGCTCGATCACACTTTGCAAGACACCCTTACTCGTCGTCGCCGAATGCAAGGCTATGAAGCGCTCTGGTTACCTGGAATGGATCATGCCGGTATTGCAACACAAAATGTTGTCGAAAAACAATTAGCGCAGCAGAAAAAATCTCGCCATGACTTAGGGCGCGAAGAGTTTGTTAAAAAGGTTTGGGAGTGGAAGTCCGAGTCTGGGGGAGCGATTCTCGGCCAGATGAAACGCTTGGGCGATAGCGTCGATTGGAGTCGCGAGCGATTCACGATGGACGAGGGTCTTTCACGCGCTGTATTAACAATATTTAAACGACTTTACGAGAAGGAATTGATTTACCGTGCGGAGCGAATTATCAATTGGTGCACCCGTTGCCTCACCGCATTGAGCGATATCGAAGTGGAACATAGCGATGATGCTGGTGAGTTCGTTCAAGTTCGCTATGGCGATGAGAACCTCAATATCACCGTAGCTACAACTCGCCCCGAGACGATGCTTGGTGATGGTGCTGTAGCTGTTCACCCTGATGATGATCGATACAAACATATAATCGGAAAAGAAGTTTTACTTCCACTAGTGAATCGAATGATTCCCATCATCGCCGATGAATTAGTAGAGCCCGATTTCGGAACTGGTGCTGTGAAAGTCACTGCAGCCCATGATCCCAATGACTTCGAGATGGGTCGTCGCCATAACGTTCCCATGATCGTGATTATGAACGAACATGGAATCATGGAAGGCACCGGCACTGAATTCGATGGTTTGGATCGCTTTGATGCCCGAAAAGCAGTAGTAGAGCGTTTGCGGGAGATGGGTCGAATCGTTTCAGAGAAACGCCCATACGTTCACGCTGTTGGTCATTGCTCCCGTTGCGATACGACTGTAGAGCCTCGTCTATCAATGCAGTGGTTCGTCAAAGTTGCGCCCCTCGCGAAGGCGGCAGGGGATGCAGTGCGGAATGGGTTAGTGAAAATCGAACCTGAAGAATTGGCCCCTCGATATTTCGAGTGGGTCGACAACATGCATGACTGGTGTATCTCGCGCCAACTCTGGTGGGGACATCGAATCCCAGTCTGGTACGGCCCTAACGATGAAGTTCGTGTAGTGGGACCCGACGAGAGCGCTCCCGAGGGATGGGTTCAAGATCCCGATGTTCTTGATACCTGGTTCTCATCCGCTCTCTGGCCATTTTCTACGTTAGGTTGGCCAGATAACACTGAAGATCTTAAGAAGTTCTATCCCACAAGCGTGTTGGTAACCGGATACGACATTCTCTTCTTCTGGGTCGCGCGCATGATGATCTTCGGATTATTTGCGATGGATGGCAAGCCACCATTTCATACCATCGCGCTCCATGGTTTAGTTCGTGATAAACATGGCAAGAAGATGAGTAAGTCGCGTGGAAACACCATCGATCCACTGGAATTCATGGATAAATACGGGGCCGATGCGCTCAGATTCTCTTTAGCCCGCGGCGCTAATCCGGGGACTGATCAAGCCCTCGCTGAAGAGTGGGTTGCAGGTTCGAGAAACTTTGCCACCAAACTTTGGAATGCATCGCGATTTGCGCTCCTCAATGGCGCCACCGCCTCTCGATCACTTCCGGAGTCGAAGGAGCTATCCCAGATCGATAATTGGATCATCTCGCGTCTCCATCAGACCATCAAGGAAGCGGATGATTTCTTTGAACGCTTCGAGTTCGCTAAAGCCTGTGAAGTTATCTATCACTTCGCTTGGGATGACTTTTGCGATTGGTACCTCGAGCTTGCCAAATCTTCAATCAATCAAGGTGGTACTCAAGCTGAACATGCTCAAGCAGTCATTGGTCATGTTCTCGATAATTTGTTACGCATTCTTCATCCCGTGATGCCATTTATCACCGAAGCGCTGTGGCGGCGTTTGACTGGTGGTGAGAGTCTTGTAGTCGCGCAGTGGCCAGAGGCACTCGAGGATCGGATTGATGAAAAGAGTAATGCTGCGATGGAAGAGGTGAAGACTGTGATTACCGAAGTACGCCGATTCCGCAATGATCAAGGGGTCAAACCCTCAAGCCCTATTCCAGGTCGATTTATTGGGATTGACCAGAGCGCTATTTCACCTTTCGAACAAGCGATTCGAAGCGTATTGAAAATCACCGTTCCCGATGGTTCGTTTTCGGCATCAGGTTCAATTCTGGTAGGTGCAATTACCTGCGAATTTGATCTTTCAGGCACGGTTGATGTCGCAGCGGAACGAACTCGGTTGCAGAAAGACCTCGCCACAGCGGAAAAAGATCGCGAGACGGCGCGAGTAAAACTTGATAACGGAGATTTCATGGCGAAAGCGCCAGAAAAAGTTGTGGCCACCATCAAGGCGCGCCTTGCAGAGACCGATCAAGAGATTGCGCGTATCACTGATCAACTAAGCAAACTGCCTAGCTGAGAAAAGTGGATTGAGATGGCGAGCACTATCGAATCACGTTTGTCGGAAATTACCGACGAACTCAACCAACGTTGGCCAGAGAGCAAAATCGAACCAACGCTCGATCGCATCAAGTTGCTCCTTGATTATCTAGGTAATCCGCAAGAAAGCTTCCGTTCAATCCATATTGCAGGAACTAATGGAAAAACTTCGACATCGCGAATGATTGACTCACTCCTGCAAGCCTTCGGCATTCGCACAGGACGATATACCAGCCCACATCTCGAAGATGTGCGCGAACGCATCTCACTCAATGGTGAAATTATTACTCCAGAATTCTTTGTGTACACCTATGAGGATATAAAGCCGTATATCGAATTGGTCGATTCACGGTCTGAGCATCCACTTTCCTACTTCGAAGTTCTCACGGCGATGGCGTATGCCGCTTTCGCAGATGCTCCCATCGATGTCGCAATCATCGAATGTGGAATGGGTGGGGAGTGGGATGCCACGAACGTCCTCGATTCTGATGTATCGGTGATGACTCCGATTGGGTTAGACCATCAGGAGTATTTAGGAGAGACAATTGCGCAAATAGCCCAGACAAAAGCCGGTATTTTCCGAGTCGGTAAGCCTTCGGTGCTTGCGCACCAAAACCGAGAGGCAGCAGAGGTGTTGATTCGCGAGAGCGCACGAATTGAATCAATTCCACTGAGGGAGGGTTTAGATTTTGCGCTGGCCCATCGTGATGTTGCAGTGGGCGGACAACTCCTAACCATCCAAGGAATTGGCGGTACTTATGATGAGATTTTTCTTCCTCTCCATGGGCGCCATCAAGCATCAAATGCCACGTTAGCGTTGACAGCGGTAGAGGCGTTTCTGGGCGGCGGAGCAGAACGTTTAGATCTTGATGTAGTGCGCGATGGTTTTGCGAATGCCACTTCACCTGGGCGTTTAGAAGTGGTTCATCGCAATCCCACTGTGATTATCGATGCCGCCCATAACCCACACGGTGTCGCTGCGTTACGTGAGGCGCTAAGTGAAGAGTTTACCTTCGACAGATTGATTGCAATCGTGGCAATTCTCGGCGATAAAGATGTGACGAATTTTCTCGCTGAATTATCTGGCGTCGTCGACGAAATTATTGTTACGGAGAATTCCTCTGCACGCGCGCTACCAACAGAAAAACTATTTGAGATTGCAAATGATATTTTTGACGATGGCGTGGTGAGCTCAGCAGGTTCAATCAAGCGCGCAATCGAAATGGCGATTGATCGGGCGAGTCACCCAACCCAATCGGTGGGTATCCTCATCACAGGATCTGTAGTGACTGTGGGACAGGCTCGTTCGTTACTAAAGAAGGGCGAATAAGTATGCGAATACTCGGCTCGACAGTTCTTGTCATGGAGTCGTTAACAATGGGCTTTGCACTCTTGATTGCCATGAATTCATCCGACACCTGGGAGATGGTGGTGGGCGGCATCGTGGCGCTACTGCTTTTGCTCACGCCCGGCTTGTTGAAGAGAAAATCCGGATGGATTCTTGGGTCAGCGCTCCAAATTCCTGTTGTCGGTTTTGGGTTGGTCGTGACGATGATGTACTTCCTTGGTGGGCTTTTCGCACTCCTATGGATCGCCGCGATTGTTGTTGGCAGGGCAGGGGAGGCAGCCCGCGCTCGTCTGACCCCTCAGTAAGCCGTTAGGCTGTAGCCATGGAACGGACTCTGGTCTTAATCAAACCCGATGGGGTTCGTCGCAATCTCGTAGGTGAGGTCATTGCTCGAATCGAGCGGAAGGGTTACCTCATTGCGAATATCCGCATGCTTCAGGCTGACCGTGCGCTGCTGGAAAAACACTATGCCGAGCATGTTGGCAAACCTTTCTATGAACCGTTAGTCGAGTTCATGCTCTCTGGCCCAATAGTTGCGCTAATCGCCGAAGGAAATCGTGTCATTGAGGGATTTCGTTCCTTGGCAGGTGCGACCGATCCCACCGTCGCAGCCCCGGGAACAATTCGTGGAGATCTTGCACGAGATCAAGGAACTAAGGTTGTGCAAAATATTGTGCACGGTTCAGATTCAGTTGAATCAGCAGAACGCGAGATTGCACTTTTCTTCGGAGGTAAGTAATGGCAAAGACGATGTCGTTCATCGGTCGAGACATGGCAATTGATCTTGGAACTGCAAATACCTTGGTTTATGTCCGAGGTCGGGGCATTGTTCTCAATGAGCCAAGTGTGGTGGCAATAAATCAAGATACCGGTGGAATTCTTGCTGTTGGACTCGAGGCCAAGAAGATGATCGGCCGTACACCGGGAAATATCGTTGCCATCCGCCCTCTCAAAGATGGTGTGATCTCGGATTTTGATACCACAGAACGAATGCTTCGATATTTCATCCAAAAGGTTCATAAGCGTCGCCACTTCGCAAAACCACGTTTGGTTGTCTGTGTTCCTTCTGGTATCACTGGTGTAGAGCAACGTGCAGTAAAAGATGCCGGCTATGCAGCTGGTGCGCGCAAGGTGTACATCATCGAAGAGCCGATGGCGGCCGCGATTGGTGCAGGACTTCCTATCCATGAACCAACGGGAAACATGGTTGTTGATATTGGTGGTGGTACCACTGAAATTGCTGTGATTTCATTGGGTGGAATCGTGACTGTGCAATCGATTCGCGTGGGTGGAGATGAGCTCGATCAATCCATCATCACATGGATTAAACGCGAATATTCGCTACTCCTTGGTGAGCGGACGGCAGAGGAAATCAAGATGGCGATTGGTTCGGCCTTTCCCGCTGTGGGAGAACCAGATGCCGAGATTCGCGGTCGCGATTTAGTGACAGGTCTTCCCAAAACCATCCTTGTCACCGCCGAGGAGATTCGTAAGGCGATTGATGAGCCGGTCTCACGAATTGTGGAGGCTGTGAAAACCACTCTTGATAGCTGTCCGCCAGAACTCTCTGGAGACATCATGGATCGTGGAATCGTTCTTACTGGGGGTGGGGCTCTCCTTCATGGACTCGATGAACGTCTCCGTCATGAGACGGGAATCGCAGTTCACATCGCAGAGAATCCTTTAAATGCTGTTGTAATGGGGACCGGTCGTTGTATCGAGGAGTTTGAAGCTCTTGAGAAGGTACTTATCTCCGAGCCTCGCAGATAACAGCCTCAAAGTCATCGGCTGAAAGTGGGGTGAAGCGTTGGCAACACCAGATAAATCTCGCTCACGTTTCTTTCTCATTGCCCTTCTCGTAACTGCCTTGATTATCGTTACATTAGATTTGCGGGGAAGTGTTCCTGGTCAAACTTTCCGCGGAATTACCAATACGGTGCTTGCGCCATTCCAATCATTCTTCCGATTCTTCTATGATCCAATAAGTAACTTCATTTCGGAAGCTTCCAACCTTGGTCGAAGTGCTGACAAGATCAATGAGTTGGAGGAGAGGAATGCAAAGCTCGAGGAAGAACTGAGCAGATTTAAGGTCGCGACACGAGAGCTCGAACAGTTAAAAGATGTCTTGGATTTGGCTGCAGCAGGCCGTTATAAGAGCGTGCCAGCGCGAGTAATTGCAGCAGGATCAGCAGCGGGCTTCTCCCGAACTATTGAACTGGATGTAGGCGCTAGAGATGGCGTGGCCACCGATATGACAGTGATTTCTGGCGCTGGCTTGGTCGGACGAGTTATCTCGGCGAGCGAGAGTACCTCTATCGCACTTCTCTTAGATGACGAGACTTTTAAAGCGGGGATCCGCATGGAATCAAGTGGCATCCTTGGTGTGATTTCAGGGACTGGCAATTCACAATTATCTCTGACGCTCTTCGATTCGTCATCTGAATTGAACGCTGGGGATCGAATGGTCGCTCGAGGAAGTAGTAACAGCCGACCATTCGTGCCAGGGGTTCCCGTGGGAACAATTACTTCAGTCGATCAGAATTCTGGAAAGTTGACAAAAACTGCACTTGTAAGGCCATTCGTCAATCTCAATTCGTTGGAGGTAGTTGCTGTTGTCACAGGGAAGGTCAGAGTAAATCCACGAGATTCACTACTTCCACCAGCGCCAAAACCAACGCCTACACCCACGGTCACCGTCTACATCACTCCAACACCAGAGCCATCCCCAACGAAGAGCAAGAAGGCGAATTAATAATGCGCAAGACTCTACTTTTCTTGCCTATCGCCCTTGTGGCGCTTGCCTTACAAAACGCAGTTGTTGCGCGGATTCCCTTCCCATTTGCTGATCCATCGATTTTCCTCATCGTAATTCTTGCATGGGCATTCTTGGAGGATCCGGAGTTTGCAGCGCTACAAGGTTTTATCGCTGGCTTGTTACTTGACTTAAATCCTTTATCGGTAGGGCTGATAGGTCATTGGGCCTTTGTGTTGGCAGCAGTCTGTTACGGAACCTCCGAGATGGGGGTACAACTTCGTTCAAGTCGCCGCGCACCGTTAACACTGACGGTTACCGTGACGGGCGCCCTGTTGATCTCACTGATACTCTTTGCCATCACAAGTTGGTTGATAAGCGCCGAACAAGGACTTTCCTTCTCTCGGACAACACCAGGTGTCTTACTGTGGTCTGCCCTTATTACTCCGCTGTTATCACCACTCATTATTCGCATGTCGCGCTTTGCGCAAGGAATTGGCGCACGCAATGGGTGATCGATCTCGATACGCCACAATTTTTGTACAAATCCTTCTATTCTCGTTGATGGCTGCGCTCTTAGGGCGCCTCTTTTATCTACAAGTTGCAGCGACCGAAAAATATCAAGATGCTGCTTTGGAAATTCAGAGTCGTAACGTTGTTACGCCGGCCACTCGAGGAATGATCCTGGACAGTAGCGGTAGACCCTTGGCGTTCAATCGAGTGGGATTGGTGATCACCGCTGATCGTTCGATTCTTGATAAAGAGCCAGATCGTGGCGTTGCTTCACTGAAGGCAACGGCGAAGGCTCTCAAATTGCCCTATGAAGAGGTTTTTGGAAAGACGCGATTGTGCGGTGAAAAAGTAGATCCTTCTCTAACAGGAGGGGCTCGATGCTGGAATGGTTCGCGGTACCAGCCAATACCAATCTCTGTTGATGCTACCGAGGAGACCGCGCTTGCAATTGTGGAACATGCAGAGCGCTACCCAGGAGTGAACGCATCCCCACAGGGTTTTCGCTTTTACCCCGGAACTGAAGGAGTCAATGGTGCACACCTTCTGGGATACGTCGGCCCAGTGAGCGAGCAGGAATTAGAAGCAAGCGCCGAGCGAAAGTATTACCTCAATGAGTATTTGGGTAAGGCTGGATTAGAAAAGGTATACGACTCTGATCTTCGCGGCGTTCCCGGAGTGAAGACCATTGTCGTAGATCGAAAAGAATCTGCAACTAGCATTCTCAAGGACACTAAAGCGATTCCTGGAAATCATCTTGTCACAAGTATTGATGCGAAGTTACAAGCCGTGGTTGAACGTGAACTGGTCGCAGCAATCACTCGCGCCCGATCTGGTGTGGTCGATAAGAAGGGAGTTCGAAAGGCAGATTCTGGCGCAGCAGTTGTTATGGATGTAAAGACCGGAAGAATCCTCGCGATTGCTTCATATCCAACTTACGATCCAAATATTTGGGAGCGAGGAATAACTGCCAAGCAAGCAAAGGATCTCTTTAGTACGAAAACTGGGGTGCCTGCTTTATCTCGCGCACTTCAAGGAACATTCGCCCCTGCCTCTACCTTCAAAGTCGTCTCAGTTGCAGCGGCAGCAAAAGCGGGTTATGACCTCAAAGGAAAATATGATTGCCCTGCCGATTTCCAAGTGGGTAACCGAACTTTTCGTAATTATGAGAGCAAGGGCGCTGGTCGCATCACATTAGAACAAGGAATTGCAATCTCGTGTGACACGCTCTGGTATCAAATTGCCTACAACGAATGGTTAAAAGATGGCGGGTTGCGACCAAATAAAAAACTCAATGACTACTTCTATAAAGCAGCTGCTGGATTCCATCTTGGCAAGCGAACGGGAATCGATCTGCCATCTGAATCTGCGGGTCGTTTGGCCGATCGACAATGGCGCACCCAATGGCATGAACGGAATAAGGATTTCTTCTGCAACTATGAGAAGCGAGCGAAGAAATCACAACTGACCCCTTATTTGATTGCTATCGCAAAAGAGAATTGCGTTGATGGGGGCAAGATCCGGGCAGGCGATGCAGTGAACTTTGCTATTGGTCAAGGCGATACGACGATGACTCCACTTCAGATGGCGCAAATCTATGCCGCCATCGCAAATGGTGGCACGATGTGGAAGCCCACTGTGGGCAGGGCAATCATCACACCAACAGGCGAGTTGGTTCGAGAAATTACTCCAGAAAAAGCGGGCAAGCTTCCCGTTTCCAAGAAGACTATGACCTTTCTCAAGAGGTCATTACGATCAGTGATCACGTCAGGAACAGCACAATGGCGCTTTGATGGAATGCCCATTGCTGTTAGTGGCAAAACGGGAACAGGTGAGGTGTATGGGAAGAATCCCGATGGTTCTAGCAAAGATACGACATCATGGTTTGCAAGTTATGCTCCATCGGATGCACCACGGTATGCAGTCGTCATGATGATTAGCCAAGGAGGAACGGGCTCTGGCACCTCTGGTCCATCAGTTCGAAGAATCTACGAGGCGCTCTTTGGAGTTCAAGGCCAGAAAGTAATCACTGACCAAGCAATCTTCCCATCGGGGCCACCTACGCAAATACCGCGTCGTCCGAAAGTCGACCAACCATGACAATTGCCAGCGGTATCAGAGGCAAAGGGAAGCGCTCTCGCTTTGAACGAGTTGCCATAGTGGATCGTTTTGATATTCCACTGCTCATAGCGGTAGCAGCGCTCTTGGCAATCGGAATCCTTCTTGTGTACGCGGCTACACGAGATTGGTTTGCCTCTTTTGGGGGAGATCCTGAGTATTACTTGAAGCGGCATGCGCTCAACATCGTCATTGGAATCCTCCTAGCCTTTGGAACTACTTTGATTGATTATCGATTACTCCGCGCCTACACACCGATCGTGTGGGCAGTTGCCGTTTTAGGG
>JBEAMN010000058.1:0-5047 GCA_041165945.1 Actinomycetota bacterium | reverse complement strand
GTGCCAAGTGGGTAGCGTTGAAAAAAGAACGTCAAGCGATATACGAGAGCGTAGCTGATGTCATCGTGAATACCGATGGAAAAAGCGCTCGAGAGGTTGCTCAAGAGATTGTCGGAACGTTATGAGAAGAATCAAAGTACACGCGGAGCATCTCTATGAAGTGCTCTTTTCTGAGGTAAATGCTTCTGTACTACACCCGGTCATTAGTGGTGCAACCAAAGTTGCCATTGTTGTGCCCGAAGATCTAGTTGCTCTCGCAGCGCCTTTAGAGAAACTTCTCAAGTCGGTTCCGACGATTGAAAAAGTGGTGGTCATTCCAGTATCTGAAGGGGAAGAACAGAAGAGTATCAAGAGCGTCGAGAGGTGCTGGAAGATTTTGGGTCAAGAGAATTTTCGTCGAAGCGATGCGATCATTGGTCTTGGTGGCGGGGCGACTACCGATCTCGCAGGTTTTATCGCTGCGACATGGCTTCGTGGTATCAAATGGGGCGCTATCCCCACCTCATTGGCTGGCATGGTTGATGCTGCAATTGGCGGAAAGACCGGTATCAATACGGAGGCGGGAAAGAATCTTGTTGGTTCGTTCTATTCCCCGTCAGTGGTCATTATTGACGTCAATTATTTGGAAACACTTCCCGCTGATGAATTTCGCGCTGGCCTTGCTGAGGTTATCAAATGTGGTTTTATTGCAGATCAAAGGATTCTGGAATTGATAGAGGAGAGGGATGATTTCCTCACTCCTAGTAGCGCAACGGTGAAGGAACTCATAGAGCGAGCGGTTTTAGTAAAGGCCGATGTAGTTTCTCAAGATTTGAAAGAGAGTTATTTGAGGGAGAGCCTTAACTATGGCCATACCTTGGCTCATGCCATCGAGCGCTTCGAAGAGTATTCCTGGCGACATGGCGATGCGGTCGCAGTGGGATTGGCTTTCATCGCAAACTTGGCGGTACTGAGCGGAATTGCTTCCGAAGAACTGTGCCAGCGACACCTCACGATTCTAAAAAAGGCCAAGTTGCCGACAACTTTCACGCGCGAAGCCTGGCCAGAGTTACTTCAGGCAATGCAGAATGATAAAAAATCGCGGGCGGGTGGCTTACGTTTTGTTGCGGTCAGTGATCATGACCAACAGTATGAAGTAGTGCGGCTTGAAGGGATTTTGCCCGAAGTTCTACAGGCTGCATATGAGAGGATTTGCTCATGAAAATCTGGGTACTCAATGGACCGAATTTAGGAAGACTTGACCTGCGTGACCACTCTATCTACGGAGATATCACCTTCAAGGATTTGGCTCAGTTCTGCATTTCAACTGGCAAAACTTTGGGACTCGATGTCGAAGTACGCCAGAGTGATAGTGAAACCGAAATAGTCCACTGGCTACATGATGCTGCGGATCAGAAGATTCCAATTGCTTTCAATCCCGCAGCATTCACCCACTATTCATATGCGATAAGGGATGCAGTGGCGATGTTGAAGGCGCCTGTGATTGAAGTTCATTTATCTAATCCGCTATCGCGTGAGGAATTTCGGCACACCTCGGTCGTTTCCGGCGTGGCAACCGGAACAATTGGTGGCTTTGGTTTGCTCTCATATGAGTTGGCGCTGCGGGCGCTTGCTCATTTGACGGGAAAGGGCAAGTAAAGCATCAGGTAGAATTTGGGTATTAAAGAGTACTTCGCTGGAAAATAACGAGAAAAGGATTGATCGTGGCAACCACTAATGACCTCAAAAATGGCATGACCCTCAATTTGGATGGTCAACTCTGGACAGTCGTGGAATTCCAGCATGTAAAGCCTGGCAAAGGCCCAGCATTCGTGCGAACAAAGATGAAACATGTTCTCTCGGGCAAAGTGGTCGAAAAGACTTTTAATGCGGGGCTCAAAGTTGAGGTAGCAACCGTGGATAAGCGGGACATGACTTATCTCTACAAAGATGGCGATAGTTTCGTTTTCATGGATAAAGAGAATTTTGATCAAATGTATATTTCAGAGGTTACGGTAGGCGAAGCGGCGCAATACATGCTGGAGAATGTCCAAGCCATCGTGGCGGTTCATGAAGGTGAACCCTTGTATGTTGAACTTCCAGCTTCAGTTGAATTGCGAATTACTTACACTGAACCAGGCCTACAAGGTGATCGATCCAACGCCGGAACAAAGCCCGCAACACTTGAGACTGGCGCAACGGTCAATGTGCCACTTTTCATCAATCAAGATGAGGTTGTTCGTATCGATACACGAGATGGTTCATATCTCGGGCGAGCTAATTAATGTCCGCGCGCTCGAAAGGGCGTAAAAGGGCCCTCGATATCCTCTACGAGAGCGATATCAAGTCGGTTAATCCGCTGTGGTTAGTCAAAGAACGGACCACAACCGGCGATGAGATTGCTCTCTTTGCGGCTTCTTTAGTTGAGGGTTATGGAAACCAAGCGCAGCACATCGATTCCCTTATCGATAAGCATGCTAAGAATTGGGATCTAGATCGACTTGCCAGTGTTGATAGGAATATCTTAAGAATCGCTACTTACGAAATTATCAATAGCAGTTCAAGAGAGGTACCGGTTTCAGTTGCGATTGACGAAGCCTTAGAACTTGCTACAACGCTCTCAACAGACGATTCTCCACAATACATTCACGGGATTCTCAGCGCCATCGCAGAAGAAATCGGTTAATCTCCAACTTTTCCAACAATTCCTTTGCGGGAATCCCTTCGTAATGAGCAGCCATGTGCAGATCGCTCTTTCGAATGGTAATCACATGTCCATTCCAGTCTCCTCTGGCATTGATGACAAAAGAGAGAAAATGGGCAAGTCCAGGGTGTTGCTGCTTCAGCGGTTCCCTACGGGCAAGATCGAAGGCAACGCTCGCATCGCTTCGCATCTGTTCTTCTCGAGGAAAGAGGGCACTAACGGGGGTTTGGTAAAGGGCCATCAAGGCGCCTAGCCGCCCTATGGTGATAGCGCGATCGGCTCGCTCGTACGAACCCACAACGACCGCCTTCCAACGCCCTTCGGAGAAGCTCTCGACATCCGAGAGTGAGAGCCCTCGCTGTTTCCGGATCTTCTTCAATTCCTGCCCTATTCGCAGGGCTTCAATGCGGTCGAATTCCATGGCGGCAGGGTAGGCGCGCCTGGAGCAGGGCGTTTTCAGATATCCACCGTTGCTCCTATATAGTCGCCCTCGATCCTTTAAGACTCGTCCTGAGAGGCGAGGAAGGAACGTGAATTATGGCCATCAAGGCTGTCTTGAGTAGCGCGGATATCGATCGCGCATTAATGCGCATTTCCCACGAAATTGTCGAAAAGAATCGTGGAAGTGATGAGATTTTATTGTTGGGGATTCCCACTCGCGGAACATACCTCGCTGAACGCATTGGCATCGCGATGGGCAAGGCGATGGGAAAGAGTAGTTCGGAGCCGATTCCGGTTGGAACTTTAGATATAACCCTGCATCGAGATGATCTCCGTTCAAAACCGCCCCGCGCTCTCACCCCCACACGTATTCCTGGGGAGAGTATCGATGGTAAGCGTGTGGTTCTGGTCGATGATGTGCTCTATTCCGGGCGCACCATACGTGCGGCTCTCGATGCTCTCGGAGAGCTCGGCAGACCCGCGCTAGTCCAGTTAGCAGTCCTGGTTGATCGAGGCCATCGCGAATTACCGATTCGCGCCGATTATGTGGGAAAGAATCTACCCACCTCTCATGATGAAGTAGTGCGAGTGAGTATCGCTGAAGTCGATGGGGAAGATTTCGTCGCAATCGTAGGTGCAAATCAGAATGAGTAATCGAAGCGATGTTCTCGCGCCAAAGCTATCCCGTCACCTATTAACAATCTCTGACCTTTCGCGTGAGGGTGCTATTCATATTCTTGATACTGCTGATGAGCTTGCGCGAGTGTCAGATGCGCCGATAAAGAAATTACCGACGCTTCGAGGAAGGACAGTGGTCAATCTCTTCTATGAAGATTCCACACGGACTCGAATTTCATTTGAAGCGGCAGCCAAGAGGCTCTCCGCTGATGTCATCAATTTCTCTGCAAAAGGTTCAAGCGTATCTAAGGGCGAGAGTTTGAAAGACACTGCTCTCACCTTGCAATCGATGGGAGCAGATGCAGTCATCTTGAGACATAGCGCATCCGGTGCTGCACATCGTTTGGCGCAATGGACTGATGGCGTAGTGATCAATGCCGGAGATGGAACTCATGAACATCCCACTCAAGCGCTCTTGGATGCCTTCACGCTCCGCAAACACCTGAAAGGGGCTCTAGGAGAGGATTTATCGGGGGTGCGTATTGCCATCGTCGGGGACATACTCCACTCGCGAGTTGCTCGGAGCAATGTGCTTTTACTCTCGCTTCTGGGGGCGCACATCACTCTGGTCGCACCACCGACTCTCCTACCTGTTGGAGTTCATGATTGGCCCGTTGAAATTTCCTACGATTTCGATGAAGCGATTGGTGAGTGCGATGCCGTCATGATGCTCCGTTTGCAAATGGAGCGGATGAAGAGCGCCTTTTTTCCTAGCGCTCGGGAATATTCACGGCTATACGGCCTTGATCGAGAACGAATGAAGAAATCGAAGAAAAACCCTCTGATACTTCATCCTGGCCCGATAAATCGCGGCTTAGAAATCTCTGCTGACTGCGCTGACGATGTTGACTCAGTCATTCTTGAGCAGGTTGCAAATGGAGTGAGCGTGCGAATGGCTGTGCTGTATCTGCTACTAGGGGGTTCTCATGAGTAATGTGGAGAAAATTGCTAATAAACCAATTGTTATCCAGTCTGCTTATTCATTAGAGGGTAAGAAGGTTGATTTACGTATCGAATCTGGTGTGATTTCTGATATCAGCGAGGCGGGATCGCTCAAAACAAGCGATGCGGATGTAATCAATGCACAAGGATTGCAACTGCTCCCTGGTTTAGTTGATCTTCACACGCACTTGCGTGAGCCAGGGCGCGAGGATGCAGAGACGGTCCGATCGGGAAGCGCTGCTGCGGCCTTAGGTGGATTCACTGCAGTTCATGCTATGGCAAATACAGAACCAGTTGCGGATA
>JBEAMN010000057.1:0-5608 GCA_041165945.1 Actinomycetota bacterium | reverse complement strand
TGAAAGACGCGATGGTTCTCAAATAAAGATGAACATGTTGCTCAAAGAATTGCCGAAGTTAAAGAGTGGAATTGATCCCCGTTTGGCATTTGCAGGAACATTTCATATTGATGAGAGCGCTATTCAACTTGAATCTGCTTTTCGATTATCAGCCGCTGGTTCGCTACCTCAAGTCATTCCCTCAGAAGTGTATTGCCATTCGCTGACCGACCCCTCAATTGTGGGTGACTCCGGCTTACACACGTTGACCCTTTTCGCATTTCACACTCCAGCTACGCTTTTTGAGAACAATCGACAATTAAATACTGCAAAGGCTGCTGAGCGAATTATCGCCGGCATCAATAGCTATCTTGAAGAACCGCTTGAAGAGTCGCTCGCATATGATTCACATGGTCGTGCCTGTCTTGAAGTGAAGAATCCACTAGATCTTGAAGATGAACTTGATCTACCTCGTGGCAATATCTTCCATGGCGACCTGACAATGCCCTTTGCGGTAACAGAAAATAGAGGAGAGTGGGGGAGTGAGACCTCCTACGAAAATATTTTCTTAGGGGGAGCAAGCGCGATACGCGGTGGTGGAGTAAGCGGTATCGCTGGACATAACGCGGCCTTTGCCTTATTAGCAAAGCGTTAACCTCTAGTACCCTTCTACCATGGTTGAGCAGATTCCACTTCGCCCTGAGACGCAGGTTGTCCAACAAGGGCGCCCTGAGCGTGAACCTGGCGGAGCAATCATCGGCGGCATCTCTGTTTCCACCACATTCCGCGCTGGTGGCGAGTACATCTATGGTCGCTCGGATAACGACACGTGGAAGGATTTGGAAGCTGTCCTTGGTGCGCTAGAAGGTGGGCAAGCGCTGGTCTTCTCTTCAGGAATGGCGGCGATCTCGGCAACTTTTGATTTGATTCCCCCAGGGGGCGTGGTAGTTGCGCCAACTGCTGGGTATATGAATACCTTTGTGCAGTTACGGAAGCTTGAGGCTAATAATCGACTGCGGATCCGGTGGGTCGATATCAACGAGAATCAATCGGTGATTGCAGCCCTTGATGGTGCTGCGATGCTTTTCTTCGAGTCACCAGTAAATCCACTTTTAACGGTCGCTGATGTTTCTACTCTGATTCGTGAGGCTAAAGCCCGTGGTGTGCTTGTCGCTGTCGATAACACCTTTGCGACACCTCTTCGACAACAACCGCTGAAACTTGGTGCGGATGTTGCGGTGCACTCGCTAACGAAGGCGCTATCGGGTCATAGCGATGTGGTCTTGGGAGCGGCAATCACAGATTCCGTTGAACTATTTGAGAAGTTGATGTCGTATCGAAAAGATTCGGGTGCAAATGCCGGGCCTTTTGAGGCCTGGTTGGCGCTGCGCGGACTCCGAACTTTCCCAATCAGGTTTGCACAGGCAGAGAGCAGCACAAAGATTCTTGTTGAGCGTTTACAGAATCATCCTGCGGTTGAACGGGTTCGATATCCAGGATTTGGCTTCATGGTCTCCATTGAAGTAAAGGGTGGTGCTCGCGCAGCAGATAAAGCCTGCAATGCATCGAAGATTTGGTCCTATGCCACCAGCCTTGGTGGCGTCGAGTCGTTATGGGAACGGCGTCGGCGCCATGGCGATGAACCTCTCGAAGTGCCCGAGAATCTCATCAGAATTTCGGTCGGAATTGAACATGTCGAAGACTTGTGGAGCGATATGGATCAGGCGTTAATTAAATCGCAAAGTTAATTTCTAGCCACATTTAGGCGCTGTGTTATGAAGAATCTTTCCGGGATTAAGAATGTGATTTGGGTCGAAGAAGTTCTTAATACCTAGCATCACATCAATAGCGCTTTGCCCAGTTTCTTCGACCAATGCATCGATTTTTCCAGCACCAATGCCATGTTCACCAGTGCAGGTTCCACCCATAGCGATTATTCGAAGTGCGAGTTCATGTGCAATCTCTCGAATCTCCTCGAGTTGCTCTGGCTTCTCCGGATCGGTGATGATAAAAGTATGAAAATTCCCATCAGCAACATGGCCTAAGACCGTGTACGGATAACCCTTCTCAGTCAGGAATTGATCAGCCATTCCTACAGCTTCACCCAGCAGAGAGAGCGGAACAACTGAATCAGTACTTACCCCTCGCTTGCCGGGATGAGCCGCGATGCTTGCCCAGTGAACATGATGGCGAGCTTCCCAGAGTTTTCTTCTGGCACCTTCATCAGTGGTCCATTCAAATTCTGTACCACCAAATTCGGCGACGATTTCCTGAGTGGATTTCGCATCTTCTTCTACCCCTTTTGGACTTCCGTGGAACTCAAAGAAGAGAGTGGGACTCTCAGGTAGTGAGAGATTGGAGTAGGAATTGATGTTCTTAATGCAATTGGGATCGAGAAATTCACATCGTGCAATAGCAATCCCAGAACGAACAATCGCAGTTGCTGCTTCGACTCCTGCTTGCAGATTGGGGAAGCGGGCTATCGCAGCCGCCATCTTCTCTGGCGTTCCATATAATTTCAATGTGAGTTCAGTGATAACAGCAAGCGTTCCCTCTGAACCAACGAGTAACCGAGTGAGGTCATAACCAGCAGAGAGTTTTCGAGTGCCACGTCCGACATGAATCACTTCGCCATTTGCTAAGACTGCGGTGAGCGCCAGTACGTTATCCCGCATAGATCCGTAGCGAACCGTGGTAGTGCCAGCGGCGCCTGTTGCGGCCATTCCTCCAAGGGTGGCATCGGCACCTGGATCAACAGAGAAGAAGAGACCATGAGAGGCTAATTTCTCATTGAGAGCAACTCGATGTACACCTGCTTCAACTATGACCATTAGATCATCTGGACGAATCTCAATAATTTTATTCATCTCGGTGAGATCCAGTGAGATGCCACCATAAAAAGCGAGAATGTGACCCTCTAATGAGGTGCCAGCTCCAAACGGGATTACCGGTATACCCTCTTGATTACAATATTTGAGGATGGCTGAAACTTCATCAGTATTTTTTGGATAGACAACTGCATCAGGCAAAACCGAAGGCCACGCAGATTCATCATGGCCATGCTGCTCTAAAGCTGCTTGTGAGGTGTTTACGCCGCCGCCTGCGAGGGATTTCAAATGCTCGATGTGCGCATGAGTCAGATCAAAGCGTGTATAGCTTGGGGTCTGCGCTGATTGCGAGATTTGAGTCATGGGGCAAGCCTATGGGATGCGGTCAGTTCTGTATTGCCATACTCTTACAGGAGTTTTCGCAAAGGAGCCAATAATGAGCCAGACCAATCCGGGATATGTTCCTGGCGTATGTAACATCGGAAAAGGTGAGATTGCGCGTCGACGAACGGTCGGGATCGCTGCATTGGTCGTCGCCGTAGTCTCGGGGTACACCCTCCTCATGGCAGATGATGTTGCTAGGTCTGCGCGGTGGGCGCTCTTTTTCCCTTTGTTGGTCTCGGCAATCGGATTTATTCAGGCTCGAAATAAGTTCTGCTTGGCATACGGCCTAGCAGGAACTTTCAACTTCGGCAAAATCAGCGAGATGGAAAAGGTCTTCGATGCCGAAAGCAAAAAGAGTGATCGTAAGAAAGCGCTATCGATATTGATTCAGGCGATTACTGCTGCAGGTGTCGTGACGGCAATTTTCGTCTGGATTCCCTAAGCGCTATTTCAACTCGATAGTGATTGCGAAAGTATGAGATTCACCGGGATTAAGCGTCGAGGCTAAGTTTTTTTCAACTGCACCAATCAATCGCGTTCCGGGTGGAACTGATGCAGGCTCCAATGCAGTGATCTTGGTTCTCCGGTGGAACGGGAAGATGTCGGCGCCATTTTCCTGCCAGTACCAAAGGTGTGGAAATTCCTTGGGATCCCAACTTGCTCGGGTGCGTTGACCAAAATCTGGGTTATGCCACTCCACCCAACCCTCACTGTCGCGAAGTATGTAAACCAACCGAGCTTCCTTATCCATATTGCGATTGCGAATGTTCACGCCATGCGACTTCATATCTTTCCATTTGAACTCTCCGGAATATCCTTCCTGGACGTAATCATGGAACTTCCACACGGTGTTATCGGGACCAGTTACAACCCCATTATCTGAACCTCGATAGGCAATATGTTCAACTTTGATGAAAGGCTCAACACTCTTTCCAATATTCTTAATCGTAGTCGTAACGGTCAACACTGGCTTGGTGCTATCTAGATGAGCCACACGATGTACATGTAAGGCATCGAAGATTACGACATCATGAATAATCTCATTGGCACTTTTTTCAACCAATCGCCAGGGGAGAATGGAGCTATCTCCATGGAAACTATGGTGTCGACCTCCCACATCGCACTCTTTATCCGCACTAGGAGTCAGCAACTGCCATCCACCGCGGTAGCGAGACATCCAGTAATGCTCGCTCTCGCCATGAGGATATTCGATTGGCAACTCTTCGATGTCGTCGAATTCATACCAAGCAAGGACATTCGAATCCCTGTCACCATCCCTGCCGATGTGGGTAATTGTTCCGCCACGAGTTAAATCAATTTTCACTGTGATGGCGGAGGTTGAAAGTTCGACTACTTCATTCTTCGGCTGCTTCATTTGGGTATCGTATGGCTACTCAGGGCCGTTAGGCTAGATTGTGGGCCATGGCGATGGCTAATAATTCACTCGATGAAGCCAGAGCAAATGCTGTGTGGACCTCAGTCCGGGATGAGATTTACCGACGAATTTCTGATTCTCACTCTTTTGTCCGAGCCGTCTTCTCAGGGCGCCGTCGGAATCACCAGCCTAATTTTGATCGCATAGATGTTCGTCCGGTGCGCATCAAAGAAGAACTACGAGTTCAGGTCGAGTTCAGGAATTCAGATGGGGTCGTGACCAAAAATCTATCTCCGAGTGAATTTTCTGCATTAGCGTTACTTGATTCCGGCTTTTCACATTTCCTGGTGGAAAGTCGTGCGGAACGTCTAGAGGTGCGCTTGGGAAAAAAGGGGCAACTCTCTCGTAAATTATCTAGAACTTCCCTAGAGCCTGAATACGAGCATGACAAGAAGAAAAAAAGATTCTTAGAGGAGAGCGATTCCTACCTAATCGCCGTTGGGATATCCGATTCCGAGGGCACGGTAAAGCCTTCGATGCGAGACAAATATCTCCAAGTGGAGGAGTTTCTCAAAATACTGGAGACCAGCATGTCCGCCATCGCAGAGAACCAAGCTCCTGTCCGAATAATCGATCTGGGCTGTGGCCATGCGTATCTTACATTCGCGGCATTTAGGTTTTTCCAATTGAAGAATCGAACTGTGAATTTCATCGGCGTGGATGTCAAGTCAAAAACAAGAGAACGTAATGAAGAAATAGCAAAGAAACTAGGTATAGCCAACGAGATTTCATTTGTTGATTCAGCAATAGCCGAGCATCCAATCTTCGAAGTAGATGTTGTGATTGCTCTACATGCTTGCGATACTGCAACCGATGATGCTCTTTCATGGGCAATCAAAGCGAATGCGAAAGTCATATTGGCAGCACCATGTTGCCATCACAATCTCCACCAGCAGATCAAAGAAAAGCCAGATGCGCTCGCTCACGTTTTTCAGCATGGAATTCTGGCGGTTCGCCAGGTCGATCTCCTAACTGATGCCTT
>JBEAMN010000056.1:0-10551 GCA_041165945.1 Actinomycetota bacterium | reverse complement strand
GGCCCTACTCTTGCAAAAAAAATCTCCGATCGATTACATAATGAGAAGAAGCTCACCCTCGAAGTGGCGCTAGGTGAACTTCTTATCTCAGCCGATCGCTCGCTCGTGAGTGCAGAATCTCCTCCGACTGTGATCTTGGTTGTCGGCGTGAATGGAAGCGGGAAGACCACTAGCGTAGGAAAGTTGGCAGCACGTCTTCATACGCAAGGAGCCTCAGTAGTCGTGGTCGCTGCCGACACCTTCCGAGCAGCGGCACGAGAGCAATTGCAAACCTGGGCTACGCGCATCGGCGTGACATGCGTGGGTGGCAAAGATGGGGCTGATCCGGCAGCGGTGGCATTCGATGGCGTCTCACAGGCGGTAGATCAGGGGGCCGACTACGTCATTATCGATACAGCTGGCCGGTTGCAGACCAAAGAGGGATTGATGGATCAGCTGGGAAAGATTCGCCGAGTAGTGGAGAAGAAGGCGCCTGTGAGTGAGGTGCTTCTCGTTCTCGATGGGAGCACGGGCCAGAATGCTCTCTCTCAAGGGGCGAGTTTCACTTCGGCAGTTCAGGTGACTGGCCTGGTGCTGACCAAACTCGATGGCTCGAGTAAAGGTGGCGCCGCCCTTGCAATCGAGGCGACGCTCGGAATACCTATTAAATTCATCGGTTCGGGCGAGGGTCCGAGTGATATCGCCCCATTTGCGCCAGATTCCTATATCGCCGCACTCGTAGGGCGCTAAACGGGCGAGCAGCCTCCGAAACAATTTTGTTACACAGGGGCGAGTTTGTTTATCGCCTGGAAACCTCGCTCTAACCGATGTGAACCAGAACCTGTCGATAGTTAGCGCAGCAGGTAAGGACATATACGAAAGTGAGCGAAAGCGGGGGAGCATGAGTGAGGTAGTACTCAATACGGGTGATACCGCGTGGATGTTGATGAGTTGTGCTTTGGTGCTGTTGATGACACCAGGGCTTGCTCTCTTCTACGGCGGAATGGTTCGAGCCAAAGGCGTCTTGAACATGATGATGATGTCATTTATTTCAATGGGCATCGTCTCCATCTTGTGGGTCCTTTATGGATACTCGATGGCATTTGGAAAAGATCTTGGTAGCGGACTCTTGGGTGATCCATTGGAGATGTTTGGATTATCAGCGCAGATTGCCCCCGATTCCTTCTTTGGCACGATTCCCACTTCGGTCTTCGTCGCATTTCAAGCGATGTTCGCCGTCATCACCGTCGCGCTCATCTCTGGCGCTATTGCCGACCGCGCAAAGTTCGGAGGCTGGATCCTCTTCGTCATTATCTGGTCCACTTTGGTCTATTTCCCAGTTGCACACTGGGTCTTCGACTTTGATAGCGGTGAAAGCGATCCTGGAGGATGGATTGCTAACCAACTCAAAGCGATTGACTTTGCAGGGGGAACTGCGGTCCACATCAATGCAGGTATCGCAGCTCTTGCCGCAGCGCTCGTTCTGGGAAAGAGAAGTGGATTTGGTCGTGAGGGCTTCAAGCCACATAACCTCACGCTCGTAATGATTGGCGCTGGCCTACTCTGGTTCGGATGGTTTGGCTTCAACGCTGGCTCTGCAGTGGCATCCAATGCGACTGCTGGAATCACATTCCTTAATACTTTTGTCGCTACCGGAGCAGCGATGCTGGGTTGGTTAGTAGTGGAGAAGATTCGCGATGGTAGGGCAACATCACTTGGCGCAGCTTCAGGAGTTGTCGCCGGCCTTGTAGCTATCACTCCATCGTGCTCTTCAGTCAATCCACTTGGAGCTATCGCATTGGGCGCGATTGCTGGAGCCCTCTGTGCGCTCGCCGTCGGATTGAAGTACAAGTTTGGCTACGACGATTCACTCGATGTCGTTGGCGTGCACTTAGTTGGCGGCTTAGCAGGATCGATTCTCGTGGGCGTCTTTGCTACCTCTGATGCGCCAGCGGGTGTCAATGGCCTGCTCTTTGGTGGAGGATTCGATCAACTTAATCGACAGGTGATTGCAAGCGTCGCCGTCCTTGCATACTCCTTCATTGTCACGTTCTTGATTGCGAAGATAATCGACAAGACTATTGGTTTCAGGATCTCACCAGAGGCTGAAGCAAAAGGCATCGATCTCTCCGAGCATGCTGAATCTGCATACGAACTAGGTGGAACTCGTGGAGGTGCGTTTTAATGGCAACGACAACAATGAATTTGATTACAGCAATTATCAAGCCGCAGAAGCTCGATGATGTGAAAGATGCTCTGAGTGCAAAAGGCATTCATGGCATGACCGTCTCTGAAGCAAGTGGCTTTGGCCGACAAGGTGGCCACACCGAGGTATATCGCGGCGCAGAAGTGACAGTGCGCTTTGTTCCTAAGGTGCGAGTGGAGATTCTTGTCGCCGCTACAGATGCAGCCGGTGCGATTGATGCAATCGTTAAGGCTGCTGGCACTGGCTCCATCGGTGATGGCAAAGTCTGGTCGATACCGGTGGAAGAGGTAGTCCGGGTGCGAACCGGAGAGCGCGGCATCCCAGCGCTCTAACTTCTGTTAGGCAGTTAGGCTAGGGGAGTGTTTGATGCACTGACCTCGCGGATGTCGCGGACCCTAGCCGGACTGAGAAGTCGCGGGCGGATTAACCCTGTTGATTTGGAATCTACATGTGGGGAGATCCGCACCGCATTACTTGAGGCAGATGTCGCTCTGATCGTCGTCGATCAGCTGATCACTGAGGTAAAGCGGCGCGGACTGGAAGCAATTTCGCTCAAGCAAGCGGGAATCAATCCCGCACAACAGGTCATCACAATTATCCACGAAGAGATTCTCAAAGTAATCGGCACCAACGCTCGCCCACTGGCTCAAGCCAAGAAACCACCCACCAAAATTATGCTCGCCGGCCTACAAGGTTCGGGAAAGACCACTCTCGCGGGGAAATTGGCGCTCTGGCTTAAAGAACAGGGAAACACTCCATTACTAGTCGCATGCGATCTTGTCCGACCCAATGCGGTTACCCAATTACAAATAATTGGAGAACAGATTGGCGTACCAGTTTTCGCGCCAGAGCCAGGAAATGGCAGTGGTAATCCCATCTCCGTTGCTAAAGCTGGCCTTGATCATGCTGAGCAAAAATTATTTAACTATGTAATTTTCGACACGGCAGGGCGGCTAGGCGTTGATGTTGAATTGATGAAAGAAGCGCGTGCTATCAAGAGTGCAATTACCCCTGACGACACGCTCTTTGTAGTCGATGCGATGACTGGCCAAGATGCGGTCAACACCGCCAATGCTTTTAATTCTGGTGTAGGCATCGATGGAGTGGTGCTGACAAAAGTCGATGGCGATGCGCGAGCAGGTGCCGCGCTTTCGGTGACTTCGGTGATCGGCAAACCAATTCTCTTTCTCTCTACTGGCGAGAAGAGTTCTGAGTTTGAACCGTTCTATCCCGATCGGATGGCTCAGCGAATTCTTGGAATGGGTGATGTTGCCACTCTTGCAGATCAGGCAAAGAAAGCCCTAGATGAAAAGAGCGCGGCTCGTCTAGAAGAGAAATTTATCTCGGGTGAAGATTTCACCTTCGACGATTTCTTAGAACAACTCCAAGCGATGAAGAAGATGGGTTCGATGTCCAAGCTATTGGGCATGTTGCCAGGATTGCCTGGAGCGCAAGGCGCACAAATGAAAAAACAGATAGAGGCGATTGATGATTCAGAGACCGATCGCGCTGCGGCAATCATCCAATCGATGACCCCGCATGAACGGAGCAATCCAAAGATCATCAACGGCTCTCGCCGACTACGGATTGCGCGGGGAAGTGGGAATGAGGTTTCTAGCGTCAACCGATTATTAGAGCGATTTGCTGGAGCTCAGAAGGCGATGAAGCAGATGAAAAATATCCGCCCAGGAGCGATGCCACAGATCCCTGGCTTAGGGGCGCCACCGGTTCAACGGCCACCCCAACGGACGGGGAAGAAGTCCCGCTCGGGTAACCCGGCCAAGCGGGCGCAAGAGGAGCGTGGATAGGCCCCGTTTTGGTTGTTAGCCTCGCTGCTGGCAAGATATGAGGCCTTGAGTACAGGCCCTCTCTCCTGGACTCATCACACCCCGAGGCAGTTGCCCGCTTCCTCATAACATCAAAGAACTTGGAGAGTTTGTGGCTGCAAAAATTCGTTTGGCTCGCATGGGAAAGATTCGTACCCCACATTTCCGTATCGTCGTGGCAGATTCACGTTCTGCTCGTAACAGCAAAGCGATTGAGGAGATTGGTCGTTACTCACCAGCACAAGAGCCATCGTTGATCATTGTGAACTCAGAGCGCGCTCAATATTGGATGGGGGTTGGCGCAACGCCAACGCCAGCAGTCGAAGCGCTGTTGAAGATCACCGGTGATTGGCAGAAGTTTTATGACCTTCCTGGCAAAGAGGGCACGCTCAAAGTTGCACCGCCTCGACCTGATCGTCGCGCAGCGTTCGAAGCTGCCGCGAAAGATGCGATGAACGAGCCGAAAGAGGGCGCAACCACCTTGAAGAAGCGCGCAGCTGAGAAGCTTGCCGCAAAGAGCGCACCAAAGGCCGAATCAACTGAGCCAGTGGCAGAGGCAGTCGAGCAAGCAGAGGCTCCTGTTGCATCTACAGAAGAGAGCGCACCTGAAAGCGCTCCAGCGAGCGAGTAGCAATGATCGATGAGGCGCTAGAACATCTCATCAAAGGAATTGTTGATCACCCCTCTGATGTAGTTGTGAGTGAGAAGAACGGTCGTCGCGGCTTAACCTATGAAGTGCGCGTACACCCAGAAGATATTGGCAAAGTTATCGGTCGCGCTGGTCGTACCGCTAAAGCGCTGCGCACCGTCGCAAGCGCACTTGCTCGCCGCCCGATTCGAGTAGACCTGCTCGAGGCTGACGAATAACAATGCTCCTGACCGTCGGCCGTATTGGTCGCGTTCATGGAATTCGCGGTGAGGTCACCGTAGAAGTCTTAACGGATTCGCCGGAAGAGCGCTTTTATTCGGGCGCAACATTGTTCACAGAGCCCCATCGAGAAGGTGGGCTCACAGTCGCATCCTCTCGTTGGCATAACTCAACGCTTCTATTGAGTTTTGAAGGTTTCCTCGATCGAAGTGCCGGTGAAACTCTGCGAAATGTGCAATTGCTTGCAGAGGTGGACCTCGACGATGTTGATGAAGATGAGTACCACATCCAGCAATTGATTGGCTTAAAAGTATTTCTTATCTCCGATACTCAATTACGGAATGAAATCGGCGAAGTGAGTGGAGTTGTTACTGGCGTGGCTCAAGATCTTCTTGAAGTGACCAGGTCAGATGGCAGAGAATTCCTTATTCCATTTGTGAAAGCCTTAGTGCCGAATGTCGATATCGCAGGTGGCAAACTTTTAATTGATCCACCGGGAGGGTTGATTGATGAAGATTGATATCGTCACGATCTTTCCTGAGTACTTCGCGCCACTTTCGCTCTCGCTTCTTGGCAAGGCACAGGACGATGGCTTACTTACGATAGCTACACATAACCTCCGAGATCATGCTCCTGGTGTTCATAAGAGCGTCGATGACACTCCATATGGAGGTGGCGCTGGGATGGTGATGATGGCAGAGCCCATTGCAAGAGCAATTGATCCGATTGTGGAAGCTCACCCTCGGGTAGCGCTAATCATTCCCACACCTTCTGGAAAGAAGTTCACACAGGAGAAAGCTCTTCAGTTGTCGAAAAAAGATCACCTCCTGTTTTTATGTGGGCGCTATGAAGGTATCGATGCTCGCGTGCCGGATTACTACCGGAACGTGGTGCAGATACAGGTTGAGGAGATCTCCCTTGGCGATTACGTTCTAGCTGGCGGCGAAGTTGCATCACTTGCCATGATTGAAGCAATCACTCGATTGATTCCGGGAGTGTTAGGTAATCCTGATTCTCTCGTAGAGGAATCACATGTCTTACGTGAAGGAAGTGGAGAAGAGCTTTTGGTGGAGTACCCGAACTACACCAAGCCTCCACAGTGGCGTGGCCTTGATGTCCCAGAGGTCCTCACCTCGGGCAATCATGGCGCAATTGCGCGTTGGCGCCTGGAGCAGGCAAAGGCCAGGACTGCCCGCGATTTTGAGTAAATCAGGGCCTTACGGCAGACTAGGACGCCTTGGCGAGAAATGCGCCCCGCCGCAGGGGAGCGAGTTTCTAATCGCTGAGTGGTCCTAACACGGTAGCCGACCTGCGGCGATTACCTGGAGAAATAGAGATATTCATGAACACTTTGGACGCCCTTGATGCGGCAACCCTTCGCCGCGATCTTCCCTCCTTCCGCCCCGGCGATGAATTAAAAATTCACGTTCGCGTTATTGAAGGAAACAAATCCCGTATCCAGGTCTTTCAAGGCTTGGTAATCCGACGTCGCGGAAGCGGTGTTCGTGAGAGCTTTACTATCCGCAAGATTTCCTACGGCGTTGGGGTTGAGCGAACCTTTCCAGTTCATACTCCAGTGATTGAGAAGATCGAAGTCGTTCGTCGAGGCGATGTTCGCCGCGCTAAGTTGTATTACCTCCGCGAGCTTCGCGGCAAGGCCTCTAAGATTCGGGAGCGTCGTGGTGGCAACTTTGGTCCGAGCGAAACTATCGTCTTTGAAACTGGCGAGGCCGAAGAAATCAGCGAGGAAATCTTGGCTCCAGTTGAGGCTGAAGTTGAAGTAACAGCGGAGGCACAGGAAGAGAAAAGCCAGTAGTGAAACTTCCGCGCAAAGGATCCCTCCTTCGCGAAATTCCTATTCTTGTTCTTGCCTCGCTCTTCATCTCTATTGTCATCAAAGCATTCCTGATTCAAGCTTTCTACATTCCATCAGGTTCTATGCAAACCACTTTAGAGATCAACGATCGAGTCATCGTCAACAAGCTAGGTAATTTCTTCAGCGATGTAAAACGTGGAGATGTTGTGGTCTTCCGCGATCCTGGTGGGTGGTTGCCTCCGGCCTATCAAGAGCAGCGTTCTGCACCGATACAGGCGCTCCGTAATGGATTGGTATTTGTTGGCCTCGCTCCAGATCCTGCCAAGCAGCACTTGATTAAGCGAGTGATTGGTGTAGGTGGCGACCGCGTGGTCTGCTGCGATAAAAGTGGTGCGCTGACGATTAATGGTAAAGCGGTAGTAGAGAAGTACATTTACGCTGGAAATAAACCGAGTGAGATGACCTTCGATGTCACAGTTCCTAAGGGATATATCTGGGCAATGGGCGATCACCGGGGAGCAAGTGAAGATTCTCGATACCACCAAGAAGATGCGAACAAAGGGATGGTTCCACTCAATAAAGTAGTGGGACGAGCATTCCTGATCATCTGGCCTGTAAAACATTTCTCACTCTTGCCACGACCAGAAGCGTTGACTTCAATTCCACTGCAATGAATCCCGAAGCCTCACTCCGCTCTGCAGGGTTTCGCTTGATAGCTGGGGTAGATGAGGCAGGGCGAGGGGCCTACGCAGGACCCATCGTGATGGCAGCAGTAATTCTCGATCCAGATAATCCACTCGATGAGGTCGGAGATTCCAAGAAATTTTCTGAGAGTAAACGAGCATCGCTTGCTCAGGCAATCAAAGAACGGGCACTTGCCTATTCGATTATTGCAATTGAGGCAGAAGAGATCGATGAGAAGGGCTTGCAACCATCGAATATTGGCGGGATGCGCCGGGCAATCACGGCGCTGACTGTAAAGCCTGATTACATCATCACTGACGGCTATCAGGTCGAGGGTTTGAAGATTCCCGCTATTGCAATGTGGCGCGGTGATAATTTCAGCGAAACGGTAGGCGCCGCCTCTATTCTGGCAAAGAACTATCGTGATGAAGTGATGATTGCGTGGGGCGAACGCTACCCTGAGTATGGTTTTACCAAGCATAAAGGGTATGGGAGTGCAGAGCATGTAGCAGCGTTAGAGAAATTTGGAGTACTCCCCATTCACCGAAAATCCTTTGCGCCTATCGCACGATTGCTTACAACAGATAAAAGTATGTAACCAACTTTTTTACACACAAGCACTTCTCATATTTCATTCTTTGTCGGAAGCCTTACCTAGATTCTCCTCATGTCCCCCTCTGATTATCAGCCTCATCAGCCCCATCACCCTCATCTATTGGGAAGAAAAGGAGAAGATGAGGCAGTTCGCTACCTCCTTTCTTGCGGTTATCTAATCATCGAACGGAATTGGCGTGGCTCTTGCGGTGAAGTAGATATCATCGCCGGCGCGCGCTGTGAAGAGAGTGAAGAAATCATCTTCATCGAGGTGAAGACACGAAGTTCTCTTCGATTCGGAGATCCTTTTGATGCGATTACCACTTCGAAATATCGTCGGATCTACACATTAGCGCGGGAATGGATTGCAATTCACCATCCGCGCTCACCCTGGCGAATCGATGTGATTCTCCTGGTAGCGAATCGAATGGGATTTGAACTCGTTCATCACAAAGGGTTGATTGCCTAATGATCGCCATTACCCAAGCAATCTCCCTCGAAGGGCTCAATGGTTTTCTCATTGATGTCGAAGCAGATGTGGGAAATGGCGTACCCGCCTTTAATCTTCTTGGCCTGCCCGATGCTGCCCTCTCCGAGGCGCGTGACCGAGTCCGATCAGCGATCATTAATTCTCAAGCGCAATGGCCAAATAAGAGGATTACTCTGGCGCTCTCCCCGGCTTCGCTACCCAAGCGAGGCTCGGCATTTGATTGCGCAATTGCACTGGCTTTATTGGCCGCAGCGGAAGAACTCTCCCTCGAGCGGCTGAAAGGCTCCGTGATATTGGGTGAATTGACGCTCGATGGACGAATTAAGGCGGTCGCAGGAATTCTTCCCGCGCTACGCGCTGCTGCACACCATGGAATCACGAGGGCAATCATCCCTTCACAAAATTTCCACGAGGGATCTCTCGTCTCCAGCATGGAGATTTCACACTTTAGCCATCTGCGCGAGTTGATCGGGTGGTGTAAGGGCAATGAACTTACTGATCAGATTCACAGAGTCGTTCCGGGTGATTCTGAGGAGATTCAGAAGGTGAGCTCTACGTTAGATTTCTCCGATATCTCCGGGCAAGAGAGCGCAAAAGAGGCGCTCGAGATTGGCGCTGTAGGTGGCCATCACATTGCGATGGTCGGTCCACCTGGAGTGGGCAAGAGTATGTTGGCTGAGCGAATTCCCACCATTCTCCCTGACTTAAACGAGAGAGATTCGCTTGAAGTAACCTCGCTCCACTCCATCGCCGGAAAAATCTCTTCGGAGAGCCGCTGGCCATTAATTGCAGTACCGCCTTTTATTGCACCACATCACACCATCACCCGAGCAGGATTAATCGGTGGCGGTTCGACAGTGATCTCGCCCGGGGCTTGTTCATTGGCTCATCGCGGAATTCTCTTCCTTGATGAGGCTCCAGAGTTAGCTCGAACTGTCATTGAATCGTTAAGAGAACCGATGGAGTTGGGGGAGATTACCCTCACCCGCCTGGGGCGTAGCGCAACATTTCCGGCCCGCTTCACCTTGGTGCTCGCATCAAATCCATGCCCGTGCGGATGGGCGATTGGCAAGGGAAAGAGATGTACCTGCACACCTCTGGCAAGTCGCCGTTATCGAGAGCGACTCTCTGGTCCAATTCTTGATCGGATTGATTTACGAATCGAATTGGAGCCGCTATCCCAGGCTGATCTCTTACGTACCGGAGAAAGTAGCGTTGCGATCAGTGAACGAGTTGCACGAGCTCGCGCTCGAGCAGTAGCGAGATTTCGCGATATGCCCTGGTCAATCAATTCCGAGATTCCGGCTGTGGCGCTCAGGCATCAATTTGCACCAGAACCCAAAGCGCTCGGAGCGCTCTATCAAGCCCTTGATAATGAAGAGATTACAGTCCGAGCGCTTCATCGAATTCAGCGCGTTGCGTGGAGTATTGCTGACCTACGCGAGGAACCTTCTCCTAGTCGCTCCACTATGGATCGCGCCCTCGACTTACATTTGCGAGAACGGTTATGAAAGAAGAGATTCGACGAATCACGCCAAAAGATCCAGAGTGGCCAACGCAACTTAACCTCTTACGAAAGGCACCTCTAGAACTTTTCGTTCGTGGTCGCAATCTTCAGGAGATAGCCTCAGAGAGCGCCGAGGTTGTGGCGATAGTTGGCGCTCGAAATTGCACCCGTTATGGCGAGAAGATTGCCCGGGATTTCGCCACCTACTTCGCCGCGCTTGGTTGGACCGTGACTAGCGGTGGCGCATTTGGCATCGATTATCAAGCCCATCGAGGTGCGCTACTTATTGATGGCACCTCTATCGCAGTACTGGCAGGTGGTTTAGATAATCCTTATCCACGAAGTCATTCGCCGCTCTTTCACGAGATTCTTGAACGGGGTGCGCTCATCTCAGAACAAGCGCCTGGTCTTCGCGCAGCAAAGGGCCACTTTCTCACTCGGAATCGGATCATTGCCGCTCTTAGTCGAGGAACAATCGTGGTTGAAGCCGCCTTCAAAAGCGGTGCGATTCGCACCGCTCGTGATGGCGCAGAGTTGTTCCGCCCAGTTCTTGCGATCCCAGGGCCAATAACCTCCCCACA
>JBEAMN010000055.1:0-18810 GCA_041165945.1 Actinomycetota bacterium | reverse complement strand
GCGAGTGAGAATCCGCGCTCATGCGCTTCCTTACGCACATCACTCTTTACCGTATCGCCTAATGGGAAAAGTGCGCCAGAGAGCTGCTCTTGTGTGAGCACAGCGAGCACGTATGACTGATCCTTGCCTGGATCATCGGCTCGATAGAGCAACGGACCGTTCTCACTATCAACGCGCTTTGCATAATGTCCAGTTGCAACAGCGTCATATCCCATTGCTCGGGCACGCTTAAGCACCGCTTCAAATTTAATCTTCTCATTACAACGCAGACAAGGATTAGGAGTTTTCCCATTGGAGTATTCAGAGAGGAAGTTCTGCACAACCCCTTCGTGAAACTCTTCTGCCATATCCCAGATATAAAAAGGAATCCCGATGATGTCTGCTGCGCGCCTGGCATCATGCGAATCCTCGATAGTGCAACATCCACGCGCACCTGATCGATACTTCTGTGGGTTAGCAGAGAGCGCTAGATGTACTCCGATGACCTCATGACCTGCATCTGCCATCCGAGCAGCAGCAACGGCGGAATCGACCCCGCCTGACATCGCTGCGATGACTTTCACTTCACACCCGCAGCTCTGGCTCGGGATACCACTTCGCCAATCACTGAAATTGCCCTGTCAATCTCGCTCTCGGTTGTTGTGGGGCCGATCGAAAATCGGATGGACGATCGAGCCACTTTAGGAGCCATCCCCATCGCTAAGAGGACATGGCTAGGTTGTGCGATTCCCGCACTACATGCCGACCCGGTCGAACATTGCACTCCATGAGCATCAAGGAGGAGTAGGAGCGCATCACCCTCAGCGCCAGGGAATGTGAAATGTGCAATCCCAGGAAGTGTTTTTTCGCCACCATTAAGTTGTACATCAGGTACGCCATTCTTTACTCCAGATATTAATCTTTCCCGAAGCGCTCGAATCCGCATTTGATTCTCAAGAAGACGCTGTTGCGAAATTTCAGCCGCTGTTGCGAAGGCTGCAATCACTGGTGTGTGCAGAGTCCCACTTCGCACTTCACGCTCCTGGCCTCCACCATGTAGTAACGGAGTGAGCTCCAAGTTCTTTTTTGCTACGAGCGCCGCTACTCCTAGAGGGCCGCCAATCTTATGAGCGCTGACTGTCATGGCATCGACGCCTAGCTTTCCAAAATCTAATGGCACCTTTCCGAAACTTTGGACGGCATCGGTATGAATGGGAATCTGATACTCCCTCGAAATTGCCGCGCACTCTGCAACAGGCTGAATAGCGCCCACTTCGTTGTTCGAGTGCATGATGGTAAGGAAAGAGATCTGCTTTCCATGTTCACTTAATATCTGCGCAACATGTTCGTGTGAAGTCACGCCATCACTATCAACTTTTGCAAAGTGGAGCGTTGCGCCATCTTCGCGCTCTAGCCACTCCAATGGGTCGAGGACTGCATGATGTTCGATTGGCGATGCGCATATAGCGCTCTTGCTCTCTGACTTTGCCCGGGCGCTCCAATACAGACCCTTTACTGCAAGGTTGTTAGCTTCAGTTCCGGAGGCGGTGAAGATGACCTCTTGTGGCTTAGCACCAAGCGCTGCTGCCAACTTTTCGCGAGATTCCTCAACTACTTTTCGCGCCCTACGACCTGCGCTATGCAGGCTCGATGCATTTCCAACGAAGGCTGACTCCCGATAGAGCACTTCGAGCGCTTCTGGCAGAATCGACGTTGTCGCCGCATTGTCGAGATAGGCGGCGCTATTGCTATCGGAAGATTTCACCCCTTAATTCTAGGGAGAAAATTACCCTTTACGCGCCTTTATTCCTGCCGTTGCCTGAGGGGCAACAGCGAACAAGTCGCCGACAACTCCAAAATCAGCGATATCAAAGATTGGCGCTTCAGGATCCTTATTGACCACCACGATGGTCTTGCTGGTTTGCATACCTGCGCGATGTTGGATTGCACCAGAGATGCCGCACGCGATGTACAACTGCGGGCTAACCGTCTTTCCAGTTTGACCCACTTGATGTGAATGTGGGTACCACCCAGCATCGGTTGCCGCCCGTGAAGCACCTACCGCCGCACCTAGCACATCTGCCAATTCTTCAATGGGAGCAAAATTTCCATCCGTACCGCGACCACCAGAAACGATGATGTTGGCCTCAGAAAGTTCCGGTCTCGCGCCGCGAATTGCAGGTTCCCGCGTAGTGATCTGTGCGCCTATCGAAACTGATGTCGGAACCTTATTGATCGTCGCGCTCGCTGGAGATTCCGAAGCCTCAATCGAGTTCGGACGAATGGTAACAATTGCGATCCCTTTTGATACTCGCGAGTGGACAACAGTCGAACCACCAAATATCGATTGGGTTGCAACTAAATCAGAGGAGAGGCCAATTGCATCGGTGATGATTCCAGATTCAAGTCGAACTGCAAGGCGGCCAGCGATCTCTTTTCCGCGCGCAGTCGACGGCAAGAGTATTGCTTTAGGTGAAAGCGTTGCTGCGAGTTCAGCAATCGCTTTGGCAATTGCAGAACTGGGGTGATTATTTATCTCATTAGATTCCAACAAAGTGATTGCTTGAGCGCCAAATTTGTTTATAGATGGAACTGCTGCATCGAGATCAGAGGAGGTGCCGGCGATAACTGCGTGGGCTCCTCCTAATGAACGAGCCAGCGTCAAAAGTTCAGATGCAGTTTTTGCAACCGAGCCATTCGTATGATCGATAAAAACCAGAATGTCACTCATCAGATCAACCTCTTCTCGGCGAGGAAATCAACGAGCGCTGAGCCACCATTGCCTTCATCGGAGATTTTCACACCAGCGCCTCTTGCCGGAGCTAAGGCAAAATCTTTGACCTCACTCCACGCACCGCCATTTCCTACTTCGGTGGGTGTAATTCCCAGATCAGCAAGCGCCAACTCTGTAATCGATTTCTTTTTCGCTGCCATGATTCCCTTAAAGGATGGATAGCGAGGTTCATTGATTTTTTCAATCACTGTGACGATGACTGGCATCGCTGATTCCATCGCCTCTACACCTTCATCGGTCATTCGCTTGGTCTTCACAACCTTGGCATTGACATCGACCGCCACCTCGCCAGCAAAAGAGAGGTGAGAAATTTCAAGTCGCTCCGAGAGCATTGCCGGAATCACACTCATCCGAGCATCCGTTGATTCAGTTCCCGTAAGAATCAGATCGGGGTTCTCGCGTTTGATTGCTTCGGCTAATACTCGCGAGGTCGATAGCGCATCAGAGCCGGCGAGCGCATCATCTTGAACATGAATTGCGGTATCTGCCCCCATCGATAAACCCTTGCGCAGCGCTTCTTGGGCTCGCTCTGGCCCCATTGAAATGAGAGTGATGGTGTGCCCAGCTTCGGCGCCACCATTAGCCTCGACAATTCGCAGCGCTTCCTCAACTGCATATTCATCAAGATCATTGAGAACGGCATCTACGCTGGCGCGATCGAGTACCTTGTCGGGCGAGAGCTTCTTCTCGGCCCAGGAATCTGGAACTTGTTTGACGCAGACAACAATCTTCACAAGTCGGTATGTTACCCAGCAGTAACTGAAAAAACTCGGCGAATTACTCTTTAGTAACCGATTTCACCCTCTACCCTGAACCAATGCTCGCACTCGTTGCTCCAGGTCAAGGGGCGCAAGTACCCGGCTTTCTCACCCCCTGGCTGGAAGTTCCTCGGGCGCGCGAACTCCTCACCTGGTGGAGCGCGGTGGCAGGGGTGGATCTGATTCACCTTGGCACCACCGCCGATGCATCGGAAATTAAAGATACGGCTAACGCCCAACCGCTCCTGGTCTCAGCAGGTTTGCTCGGCGCGCTCTCGCTCTTTCCGCACCCCTCGGATGCCTTTGGAAAAGTGGGTGTAGTTGCCGGCCATTCGGTTGGTGAGTTCACTGCAGCGGCAGGCGCCCGCGCGATAACTGCAGAGTCGGCGATGGTTCTGGTTCGTGAACGTGGGCGAGCGATGGCAGCAGCGTCAGAGCGTTTTGCGACTGGCATGTCAGCGATTCTTGGTGGCGAACGTGAGCAGGTGCTGGCATTCATTGCTGCCCACAACCTGGTTGCTGCCAATGAGAACGGTGCCGGACAGATCGTTGCCGCAGGACTCCTCACAGATTTACAGACCTTGGAGGCTAATCCTCCTGAAGGGGCTCGAGTTCGCCCGCTCGCCGTCGCCGGCGCATTTCACACCTCTTATATGGAGAGCGCTCGCGAGCGCCTGGCAACGCTTGCCCAATCTGTGAGTGTCCGAGATCCGCGAACCAAAGTTCTCTCTAATGCTGATGGCATGGTCGTCCACTCTGGACGAGAAATCCTCAATCGAATGGTTAATCAGATATCTGCACCAGTTCGCTGGGATTTATGTATGAATGCATTTGCTGAACTTGGCGTGACAGCGGTAATCGAAGTTCCTCCTGCTGGCACTCTGATTGGTTTAATCAAACGCGCACTTCCTGGAGTAGAGACCCTTGCGCTAAAGAGTCCTGAAGATATTCCCGCTGCAATGGAAATAATCGCCCGCCACGGATTCCCCAGTGAGTTAAGTGATCAGCCAACATGGCGAATGATTGTCGCTCCATTCTCAGGAAGCTTTACTCATCATGGCGTGGAGGTTGGTGACGAGATTAGGGCAGGCAAGAGTGTTGGGATGATCACCAACCGAAGAGAGAGCATCGAACTTGTTGCAGATCATGATGGCACGTTGATTGAATTCATGGTCGAAGATGGCGATCCCGTCTCCCCCGGTCAACCTATTGCGCGCCTTCATCCACTCGGACAAGGAGCGCACTAATGGCGCACATTAAAGATCGCGAAATCGCGCGCCACTCTCGCATCATGAGCGTCGGGGTTTATCGCCCTGAGCGTGAAGTACCCAACAGTGAGATCATCGAAGCAATCGATTCGAGTGATGAATGGATTAAAGAACGAAGTGGTATCCATTCCCGACGAATTGCCGGTGATGATGAGAGCGTGGTGAGCATGTCTGTTGCTGCAGCACACATAGCGCTCGCACGAGCGGGAATCACAGCAGAGCAATTAGGGGCCGTCATCTGCGCCACGGTCACCTATCCCTACCAAACGCCAAGTGCAGCGACTGATATCGCGATGCAACTTGGCGCTCCAAAAGTTCCCGCTTTTGATATCTCTGCTGCATGCGCTGGCTTCTGCTACGGCGTTGGCTTAGCTAGCGATATGGTCCGTGGTGGGAGCGCTGAATACGTCCTATTAATAGGTGTAGAGAAACTCTCAGACTTCACCGATCCCACAGACCGCGGAACGGCGTTCATATTTGCCGATGGCGCCGGTGCTGTGGTTATCGGTCCATCGCAAGAGCCAGGAATTGGCCCGACTATTTGGGGTTCCGATGCCACTGCGCGCGATGCAATCATGATGGAACCATCCTGGGTCGAGTTACGGAACCAAGAGGCACCGGATTCTCTCGGTTGGCCCGATATCAAGATGCAGGGGCAAACAGTATTCCGCTGGGCGGTTTATCAGATGGCACCGGTTGCACAAGAAGCCCTCGCTGCTGCAGGTATCAGCGCAGATGAACTTGATGCATTCATTCCCCATCAAGCGAATGAACGAATCATTGACGCTATGGCAAAGGCTATGAATCTTCCAGAGAGCGTTGCAATTGCTCGAGATATCCGCACCTCGGGCAATACATCGGCAGCTTCGATTCCTCTTGCTTTGGATGCGCTCTATAGCCAAGGGCAAATCAAATCTGGCGATACTGCGCTACTCATTGGATTTGGCGCGGGTCTTGTCTATGCCGCGCAGGTTGTTCAACTACCGTAAGAAATGTAACGAGAGATAACAAGAGATAACAAGAGAGGAAAAAGATGGCGCTATCACATAACGAGGTACTTGCAGGAATCAAAGAGATAGTCGAGGAAGTTGCTGGCGTCTCTCCTGACACAATCGAGATGAACAAGAGCTTCACTGATGATCTCGATGTTGATTCGCTCAGTATGGTCGAAGTCGTTGTTGCTGCAGAGGAACGCTTTGGTATCAAGATTCCTGATGATGAAGTAACAAAGATGGCTACCGTTGCAGATGCGGTAAATTTCATCGTCAGCGCAGCGAACTAGAGAGTACATTCACCATCCCATGGAGAATAAGTCAGCTCGTCGCGTTGTCGTCACAGGTGTAGGTGCGCTCTCGCCATTGGGTGAGAATGTCGCGACAACCTGGAGCGCGCTTCTTGCGGGAAAGAGCGGTGTGCGAAGACTCAATGAAGAGTGGGCGGCAGAAATTCCCGCCCAAATTGGCGCTCCTGTTGCAAAAGATCCGAGCGAAATGATGGATCGAGTAGAACTTCGCAAACTTGATCGCTCTGAGGCATTTGCATTGATCGCATCTCGAGAGGCGTGGCAGGATGCTGGCGCACCTGCAATAGAAGGCGAACGACTCGGAGTGGTTATTGCTTCGGGAATAGGTGGTGTCCTAACTCTGCTTAACGCATATGATGTTTTAAAAGAGAAGGGCGCCCGCTTAGTCTCACCACATACTGTTCCGATGTTGATGCCCAATGGGCCAGCGGCTCATGTAGGTATCGAGATTGGTGCTCGCGCTGGCGTCCACACTCCAGTAAGCGCCTGCGCCTCTGGGGCTGAAGCAGTTGGCTACGCCTTCGAAATGATTCGCAATGATCGAGCAGATGTTGTTCTCGCCGGCGGAACTGAAGCGGCGATACATGCCCTTCCCATGGCGGGGTTTGCCAATATGAAGGCGCTCTCCACTCGTAACGATCAACCAGAACGTGCATCGCGCCCATACGATCGCGATCGCGATGGCTTCGTCCTCGGTGAAGGATGCGGAGTCCTTGTTCTGGAATTACTCGAGCATGCGATTGCTCGCAAGGCAAAGATCTACGGCGAAGTTGTTGGTCAAGGCTTAACTTCAGATGGATTTCATATTGCAGCGCCCGATCCTGAAGGCGCCGGCGCTACTCGTGCGATGAAGGCCGCGATAAATTCCTCAGGAGTTTCCATAAAAGAAATCGTCCATCTCAATGCACATGCCACCTCTACCCCTGTAGGTGATATCGCTGAGGCAGGTGCAATTACCAATGCGCTCGGTGGGGATGTGGATCATGTTGCCGTTTCTGCAACCAAATCCATGACTGGACACCTGCTCGGTGGCGCTGGTGCACTTGAATCAATCTTCACTGTATTGGCGCTCCACCATCGCATCGCGCCCCCCACAATCAATATCGAAAACCTCGATGAGAAAATCGCTTTGAATGTGGTTCGGGATCACCCTCGGGAATTACCTGCAGGAGATATCGCCGCAATTAATAACTCGTTTGGTTTCGGTGGTCACAATGTCGCACTTATCTTTACCTCGTACGGCGATAAAAGATGAGTGAAGATGTTCAAGATCCTCGCGACCCACAACTGCGAATAGAGAGAATCCTCGATGGGGGTTCGTTTCACGCTCTCACTGAACGTGACGAGTCGGGAATGCTTGCGGGATTCGGAACAATCTCTGGTACCCGCGTAACTCTCTTTGCCACCGATGCCACCATTCAAGGTGGTGCGATGGGTGAAGCGGGAGCGCAGGTCATCCTTGCGGCATATGCCGATGCGATGGAACATAAGAATCCGATCGTCGGAATTTGGCACTCTGGCGGAGCGCGTTTACGTGAAGGAGTGAAGTCACTCCACGCATTTGGTCTGGTCTTTAATGCCATCACCCAAGCTAGTGGAAAGATTCCACAATTTTCACTGGTCCTTGGTCCGGCAGCCGGCGGCGGTGCATATGGTCCTGCGCTTACTGATGTGATTGTGCTTGCGCCAGAGGGTCGAATATTTGTCACCGGTCCTGATGTGGTCCGTAGCGTCACCGGCGAATCAGTCGATATGGCTCGACTAGGTGGGCCAGAACCGCATGGCAGAAGAAGTGGTGTCGTTCATGTGATTGCCGAGAGTGAAGAGGGCTCTTGTGAATCAATCCGCCAACTCGTTCGACTATTGGGAAATCAAGGCTCAATCGATTCTGGCGCTGCGGATATTAATCTCGCTCAATTTCTACCAGAATCAAATAAGCGAGCATATGACGTCCATCCTTTAGTTGCCGGCATGTTAGATAGCGACGGTGATGTACAAGAACTTCATCCTAAGTGGGCGCCAAACATCGTCACCACATTGGGCAGGTTAAATGGACGAACGGTAGGTGTCGTTGCAAATAATCCACTTCGCCTGGGTGGATGTCTTGATTCGGCATCAGCGGAGAAAGCTGCACGATTTGTTCGAATGTGTGATTCCTTTGGAGTGCCACTCGTCGTAATTGTTGATGTTCCCGGTTACCTTCCAGGCGTAGGTCAAGAGTGGGATGGCGTCGTTCGTCGCGGAGCGAAACTTCTCCACGCATTTAGCGAAGCTGTCGTTCCGCGCGTCACGCTTATTACTCGCAAAGCCTATGGCGGTGCATATATCGCGATGAACTCACGCTCTCTCGGTGCGACCAAAGTTTTTGCCTGGCCAACTGCAGAGGTGGCGGTTATGGGCGCAGTTGCTGCGATTCGAGTACTCCACCGAAGAATCCTTGCCGACCTGCCCGATGATCAACGTGCTGCTATGGAGTTAGAACTCGCTGCCGAGCACGAAAAGATTTCCGGCGGAGTTGCCCGGGCAATTGAGATTGGTGTTGTCGATGAGATTATCGAGCCAAGCGCATCTCGCAGCGCGATAGCCAAAGCGATTACTGCTGCACCACAACTTCGCGGAACGCATAGCAATATTCCGCTTTAATTATCCGGCTACATGTAGCCAACGCATTCCCTCTTGACCTATTCGAAACGGGGTTAACTCTTCCTCCCAAGAAGTTCCCAGCGCCTCTTCGAGCGCACTTTCGACATCTCTTCCGTGACGAAGAGCAGAATCCACCACAGAACGGATTCGATGCTCGGAGAGATAGACATCTCCGCTCCCACCTACGCAAGCATGAAAGAGGCCGAGCGTTGGTGTGGCCAGGTAGCGCGATCCATCACAACCTGCGCTTGGCTCCTCGCTGATGTCGAAGCGGAGGTAGTGCCAAGCGGCGAGCGCGCGAGCGATCTCGCCAGCAATTCCAGGTGCCCCAGAAAATCGCAATCGACATTGACCGCTACCCGGAGCAAGAGGTTGAGGGCTCCATTGGAGCGAAAGATCCATCCCTAGCGTTTGGGAGATGGACCATTGGATATGGGGTTGGAGGGCGGTAGGCGCTGAGAAAATCTCCAGCCAACCGCTCACCTGCTTAGATGTAACTTTGGTAGACACGATCTTCCTCCGAGCACGGTGCATCGCTTCTGATGCGACCTTCCCCAGCCCATCAAGCGCGCGCTCCTCAGGAGGAAAAACCCTTTAAGAGAGGGCGAAATCTACTTGACCCTAGGGCGATTTCGCTACTGGCCGGTACCACTTCAATTTCATACCTGCCCTTCAGGGGCGGTACCCTTTCCTTAGTCCGATTCTTTGCAGTGCCCGGTTCGCCAGTAGGTGTTTCGTCAGGCTGTAGCAGGTGAAGACTGACGAACGAGGAATTCTCGATCGTTCTTTTCGATAACGAAGGAAGTTCAATGGCAACAGGTACAGTGAAGTGGTTCAACTCTGAAAAGGGTTTCGGTTTTATTGCAGTTGATGGTGGCGGACAAGATGTATTCGTCCACTACTCAGCAATCGCCGGAAATGGCTACAAGACCCTCAATGAAGGTCAAGCAGTCGATTTCGAAATCGTTCAGGGTCCAAAGGGACCACAAGCTGACAAGGTAATCGGTAAGTAATTACTTATACCTTTTAAAAAATCGCCTCAGTTAATAGACTGGGGCGATTTTTTTATGTCCTCCCTGCCTATACTGCAGATATGCGCCTTGGAGTCCTCGATGTCGGCTCCAATTCAGTTCACCTTGAAGTCATCGATGCCCACCACAGCGCCCCTCCCACCCCCTTCACAAGTTTTAAGCACGACGTAAAGCTCACCGACTATCTAGACGAAAAAAATGAGATCTCTCGCCTAGGAATTGAAGCGCTCATTACAGCAATTTCCCAATCAACAAATGAAACTCAGGATCTCTCGCTCGATGAGCTCTTAGCTTTTGCAACTTCCGCTATTCGAGAGGCAAGCAACAGTGAAAAGGTGCTACTCGAGGTGCGAGATCGAACGGGAGTGGATCTGCAAGTTCTCAGTGGAGATGAAGAGGCACAATTCACATTCTTGGCGGTACGCAGATGGTTCGGTTGGTCAGCTGGAGATTTATTGGTCTTCGATATAGGGGGTGGATCGCTCGAAATAGCGCGCGGAGAAGAAGAGAGTGCTAGTTTCACTCAATCTGTCATGCTCGGCGCTGGAAGGCTCACTCGGACCTTCCTCGAAGGAGATCCCTTCACCGAGAAAAGCATCCGAAAGTTGGAGGACTTTATCGTCGCAACGCTCCGACCAATTCAGGAAAAAATCCAGATACCGCCTAATCAAATCGGAGTTGGTACGAGTAAAACTTTTCGAACATTGGACAAATTGAGTCGTGAGTTTCTCAGTGGAAAAAATCTCGGTGTAACTGCTGAGTCAATTAATGAGATTGCTGCGGGTTTATCCAAGATGAACTTTAAAGAGCGAAAAAATCTACCTGGAGTTTCCCAGACCAGAGCTAATCAGATAGTTGCAGGGGCCTTAGTTGCTAAGCACATCATGAAAGAATTTAATTTAAAAGGGATTCAAACATGTCCGTGGGCTCTTCGTGAAGGAATAGTCCTGCGTCGAATGGATTGGATTAATTAGGCTTCTCTACTACTGGAGCAGGAATAGAATCTACTGAGACAATTCGTCGACCCACGTGGTGAATCACCCAGGCATCTGCAGGAGATAATTTCTCGAGAGTCTTTCCACATTCTTTCCCATTGTCGAAGGCAAGAAGCATGTCGTGGAAGATGGGATTATGGCAGCAGATCAAAACATTTCGCGAGAAATTAAGTAGAAAATCGACATAGTCTGCGGCTGCGTTGTCATCTCGTTCGTAATAGTCCTCACTTAGTTTATTGCTACTTTTTACATCCAGGCGAAGGTGCTCAGCAACTGCTTTTGCGGTATCGAGACAACGTATCGCATCTGAGGTGTGCACCTCCGAGATGCCGTACATCTTCATATTGTGCGCGACCTTTGCCGCCTGAAGCTGTCCAATATGCGATAAAGGGCGGTCAGCATCTTCGCCAAACCACTCATCTCGCTTGATGGCCTTGGCATGGCGAAGAAATATCATTGCATGACTATGTCGATCCGCTTTTACAAAACTGCGAAGAATCTCTCTATCTTCGTCATAGGTAAGGAAATGTCGGGCCTCCTTGACGCTCATCCATGAGAGTTTGTCTACCTCAGAGGTAGGTTTGAAATCTGCTTTTTCATCGGTTGCCTGAGCCATCCAATAGAAAACGCGCTTCTTTTCCCCATCATATTTGTAATCACTCTCACCCAGATATCCCCCAAAAACCGGAACCACTCCAGTCTCCTCCATGCATTCTCGAAATGCAGTCTGCAGATAGCTCTCGCCTGGCTCAGATTTTCCCTTGGGAAAGGTCCAATCGTCATACGAGGGGCGATGGATGAGAGCCACCTCTACCTGAAGTGGTTCACGTTCTCGCCATAGAACAACACCTGCTGCTTTAATCATTCTGTGATCTCCCTAATCTGATGCTCTTGGAAATTCGGAAGGCGATGCCCCGAGCTGTCCAAAACGTCGTGAATCCACAGATCAGACTCATTTAAAGACCAACTCTCAAATTCTCCTGAGAAGATTTGAGCGAGAATTGCGTTAAGGCTCTCTTTGTGCTCCATATTGTCGATTCGCACAAGCGTTTCAATTCTTCGATTCAAGTTTCGATCCATCATATCTGCGCTACCTATCCAGTACTCTTCATCGCCGTTATTGTGAAAGTTATAGATTCGGGAATGTTCGAGAAATCTTCCCAATATTGATTTCACTTTGACTCTTGAGGAAAACTCAATTGATCTATTACTGAAGGAGCAAATGCCACGGGTGTTGAGCTCAACAGGTACACCCGCATTCGCAGCGCGATACAAAGCGCGAATAATCTCTCGATCGATTATCGAATTCACCTTGAAGCGAATCCTGGAGGGTAGTCCAGCTAAATGGTTAGAGGTCTCTCGGTTGATTCTTTCGATGATTCCTGAACGGAGAAACTTAGGCGCTACGAGCAGCCGTTGGTACTGGGCATCGGGCGATAGTCCAGATAACTGATTGAAGAGGGTTCCCAAATCCCTACCCAGTTCTTCATCTGCACTTAACAGCCCAAAATCCTCATACAATCGCGCAGTCTTGGGGTGGTAATTCCCTGTTCCCACGTGACAATATCGACGTAATACTCCGTTTTCCTCGCGCACTACCAGAGAAGCTTTCGCGTGGGTTTTAAGACCGAGAATTCCATAAACCACATGGGCACCCGCCTCTTCTAGAGCTTGAGCCCATCGCAAATTAGCGGTTTCATCAAATCTAGCCCTAATTTCAATAACTGCAAGAACTTGCTTGCCCGCTTTCGCGGCCTCAATGAGGGCATGCATGATGGGTGAATCCCCAGAAGTGCGATACAACGTCTGCTTGATGGCGAGTACTTTCGGATCTTTGGCGGAAATCTCAACGAACTTTGCTACCGAAGTCGCAAATGATTGGTATGGATGATGGAGCAAAATCTCACCACTTTTAATTCTACTAAAGAATGGTTCCGGATCTAACGGACTATCTGGCAGGTCAGCAAATCTCGAATGCGTCACCGGGGTAAATGAATCGAACTTCAGCGATGAGATATCGAGATTTGCTATCTCGTTTAGTGAAGTCAAATCAAGCGGAGTACCTACCCTAAAAATTTGCATATTGTCGATTTCAAACTCTTCTATCAGATTGCGCAATTGACGTTCATCCCTTACATTCTCCACTTCGAGTCGCACTACATCTCCAAAACGCCTCTTCTCCAATTCTTCCTGCATGAGGGCGAACAAATCATCACCCTCATCTTCATCGTCTATGTCTAAATCCTGATTGCGCGTCACTCGGAAAAGGAAATACTGCTCGAGTTCTGCGCCAGGAAACAATTTCTGAAGATTTGCGGCAATAATCTCCTCTACGCGAACAAATGAGTTCCCATTTGAGAATTTAACAGGGACGAATCGATCAAGATTCTGAGGTATTTTCAAACGGATAAATTGTCGTTCGTTTCCATCGTGCCGCACGTAAATTCCAAAGTTTAATGACAAGCCCGAGATGTGTGGAAAAGGATGAGAAGGATCAACGACCAGCGGTGTGAGAATTGGGAAAATTCGTTCATCAAAGAGTTCGTTTAGGTATGAATGGTTTTCGTAATCAAGCCCCGCGAAATCCACAATTCTTATTTCATGCTCTTCAAGCGAAGGCAGTAGCTCTTCAAAATAAATTCTCTCAACATCATGTAGAAATTTCTTTACTAATTGCGTTATTGATGTGAAAAGTTCCGAATTTGAAACTTCGCCAAACTCTTCATTCTTAAAACCTAATTCGATTCTTCTTAATAAATTGGCAACCCTAACCATGAAGAATTCATCGAGGTTAGAGTGAAAAATTGCAAGGAAGCGAACCCGTTCTAACAAGGGAAGACTCTGATCTTCTGCCATCGCCAAAACTCTTCGATTGAAATCTAGCCAACTCAACTCACGATTGAGAAAAAGATCTACGTCTCGTCCCACTCCGCTAAAGTCTCATTTTTTGGTGAATTTTTGGTGTCCTTCACGGTACTAATAGATGAATTAACCAATGCCCTTGCAAACCTCATCATGGAGGACGAGAGCGAGTTGAGATTCGTGCCAAGTAGCCGAATAGCGAAGAAAGATACGATGGCACCCGAAGTAGAGATGAGATTTAACTCGTGTCCAATTAGTAAAAATAGCAAGAGTGCAATTGCAATTATTCCAGAAATCAAAGACCCTAACTCTCCAGATTTTACCCGACTGAAAACTCTCGACTCTGTTGAAATGACTTCTTTGAGAAACTTAGATCGAAAAGCATTTTTCTGAAATTCTTCTTGTCGTGTGTAAAGACGACCATAAACTATCAAAATTGTAATAACCGCAAGAAGCGTGAACGAGCCCACCTCCAGCGACAAATAAATCTGAAAGAATATAACTGTACAAACTTGTAGCAGATGCGAAAATATATTTGAAATTTCCATTGCGAGCGAGTAGTCCCAGGAATTTTCTTTATTTTTGAAGTTCGTGGCATAGATTGATTTACTAAAAATCTGAATTCTTTTTGTGCGTTGGAAGTAGTGACTAAGTCGAGCCCCCAAGCTTAGAATCAGGAAGAGGGTGATAAGTGCAATAGGTCCAAATGTTGCTGGCCTCTTCTCCACAACAATCTCTGTAAATATCTTGGCGATTCCCAACTCTGATATTGAAATAAGAGCACCTGCAAAGGTGAGGATTATCAATAAAAGTTTATCTCTAGTACGCGGAAATATCGCGCTCGATGAGTTAAATAGAACTTTGAAGAAATGATTCAAGAGATCCGTATTTTATCAGCGATCTTCTGATAGCAGTCGATTGCTCCCATTAAGGTCATCTCAACTTCATTTAGTTTTTCCTCAGATATTTTTTCATACGTGAGTAAGTTGTCGAGATTTACTTGACGCAGATCCAGGGGCACCGACATTGGCGTCAGAGCACTTACCCCAACTCCTTCTGAATAATCTAAATATTTTGAGCCATCGCCGTGCACAGCTCCTTCGAATCCCTTGAAAGTAATGAGAGCAACCGGAATACCGTAAGCCTGACAGGTAATGAAGACATGCATTGCGGAGGTGACCACAGCGTCGTAGTGGTTGAGCGCGATGAAGAGTTCTTCCATTTGAGCAGGATGTGAGCGCAGAACTGATAATTCATCCATGTTCTCAGGTTTCCGAACAGGTAATGAGCGGTGCGAATGGTGTCGAATGAGCGCCACCCGTCCGTTGGTTTCGCTGCGAATCACGGGGTAAATCCGAGAAACCAGAATCGCAGGGTCTCCAAATGAGTCGACGGTTGGGCCGCCTGATTTCTTCAAGAGAGAAGCAGTTCTTGGTCCACGTAGTGAGAAGTATTTTGCTTGAGGATCGAGCAAGAATTCATCTGAACTTACCCCGGTACCTACCACTATCGAGTTCTTCTTGATGAATCGACCAATGGATCCGATCGCTACCAAATGTGGATTGTTCGATGTCTCATTAAGCGCTTGGAATTGAATTTGTTTGCGCGAGTACTTTTGAATCAAATAGGGCGAGAGCCAATCTCCAAAGTTTCCTGGATGAGGATGGCTCCACCAGGACAAGCGTAACGATGACTCTGCGGGGAAGGTGCTGTAACTAAGGAAACTTATCGCCGAGGAAATTGCACGATTCTCTGCTGGCGAAGGTATCCGTTCGCGACGCAACGCATCAAATTTCACATTGAATTCCTCTGAGTCCCCTTGCTTGGCTATCCCTAAGAGCGCTTTCACTTCAGTGCTGACTGCTCCAACATGAATCTCACCCGTTAGAGCTCCGGTAATGCCAGACTTATCGGCGAACTTTCGGAGTCTTTTCCGGAGCCTCTCAGGGAGTCTTTTTTGAAAACTACGAGCCCAAGCCAGGGCCCTTCTTTTCACTCGCTTCTTCAGCCCACCCGACGAACTTGCCAGCTTATGCTGTTCAACTTGGTCCTTGAATTCTGCGACCTTACCGCTTGAGCCAAATTTAAAGAAGACAGAGCGGGTATTTTCCAATTCATCGCCTCGATTAGCGACTGCGTTGGAAGGGATCAACTGAAATGTCAGATTGTTTGCGTTCGCTCGCCATCCTTCTTCGAAGAAGTAATCGTCCGTAGCTTTTATGGTTGAGTTCTGCTCGAGCAAAAATGCATCCTCCACCATCTTTCGTGCTTGCGGAGTGCTGTTGATCCCCCAAAAACATGGCTCCCAAAATCGAGTTCGGTTTTGATATCCGATATTTAACGGCGACCCAAAACTCCGCTGGAAACCGATAATGTCCGCTGTCGATTCCACAATGTAATCTGGGATTTCGAGTAATTCACAATCAATATCTATCCAAAAAACTTTTTTGCTGGGATTGGCAGCACATGCTTTGGCAAGAAATCCCACTTTCTTCCTGCAAATGTCAGCCCAGTCCTCACCCTCGTTCTTCTCCATCACAGCTATATGGAAGGCCACGCCCAGGCGTTCGAGATTCTCGGATAATTTCTCGGCATACGAGGCGTAGTACTCATCGTTAGTAAAGAAAGAACAGATGAGAATGTTGCTAAGGCTCGGATTTGAGCCATTGTCCAGGAGCTTCACAGAGTTGCCTTCCATCACCTAAGCCATTAATGACCGAAGGTTCTCTTGCTCAGGTGACCGAATGGCTAAAGTGAGGTGAATAGCGCGAAGCGAGAGGGTTAACTTTTATTGCAGGTAGGAGGCGCTAGGTCTCCCCCTTGCTGCCAAGACTTCAGATATTTGTAAGGCAAGAGCATGCCACGTCGAACTTTCCAATCACCTGGGCTGGTTGGACATGACAATCCGAAATGTAAATGTGGCGCCGTCCCTCGTGCTGACCCAGAGGTGCCTACTTTTCCTAGCTCCTGCCCTGCGGTGACGCTAATTCCCGGTTCAATTCCGGTAGCCACCTCCATCAGATGCGATCCGTAGTAGCGGACTCCATCTACTCCAATAATTGAGACGAACAATCCGCCGCGATCTTGACCGCGATTACTCTTTCCGCTCCATCGATCTTTTCGACTTACCTCATCGACTACCCCATCTATTGGTGAGAGAAATGCACACCCTTTTTTGGTGATGATGTCGGTTGCTGGGTAGTCATGATGGAAGCGCGCAAATTTCACTGGACACTTCGCACTCTGCTCGATGGGAAAGACCCGAATAGGTTCGGCTACCGCAAATGGCGCTCCAGAGAGAACGAAGGCCACGAGGGCCAGAGTGGCGAGCGCGCCTCTCCTAGAAGTGAGCATAAAGCGAGTATCCCCTAGCCATCCCGAAAAATGACGGAAATGACTGGCTCCGCCCTCGGTCGAGATTTTTTGGGCAGAGTAGCGAAAGTATCAAAATGAGGGAGCAAATGGGGCTGACTATTGATATTCCGGACATATAGGCTCACCGCTATGTCGAAACCAATAACTATTACCAATATCAAAACTATTCTCACCGCACCTGAAACGATCCCGCTCGTTGTCGTCAAAATCGAGACCTCTGAACCTGGCTTATACGGCTTGGGGTGTGCGACTTTCACTCAACGTTATCTGGCGGTAGCAACTGCGATTGATGAATATCTCAAGCCCTATTTAATAGGTAAAGATGTCGCCAATATCGAAGATATTTGGCAGACCTGTCAGGTCAATGGTTATTGGCGCAATGGACCCATTACCAACAACGCACTCTCCGGCGTTGATATGGCCCTCTGGGATATCAAGGGCAAGGTCGCCGGGATGCCGGTCTATGACCTGCTCGGCGGGAAGGCGCGCGCTGGCGCTGCTGTCTATCGCCATGCCGATGGAAAGTCTTTAAGTGAAGTGGAAGAGAATGTCCGCAAATATATGGAGCAGGGTCTGCTCTATATCCGCTGCCAATGGGGTGGCTATGGCGGACGGATCGATCAGATCAAAGCGCCGGAGAATGCTCCCGAGGGCGCCTACTTTGATCCGCATGGTTATGCGCGCAACACCGTCAAACTCTTTGACCATATCCGTAACGCTGTCGGTGATGACATCGAATTGCTCCATGATGTCCATGAGCGCTTAGCTCCAATTGAGGCAGTGCGACTATCGAAGAACCTTGAGCCCTATCGCCTCTTCTTCCTTGAAGATGCGCTCTCTCCTGAGGCGGTCGATTGGTTTGCGGTGATGCGACAACAAAGCGCAACACCCATTGCTATGGGTGAGCTCTTTACCCATCCGCAAGAGTGGTTGCCGCTGATTCAAAATCGCTTGATCGATTTCATCCGCTGCCATATCAGCACGATTGGTGGCATTACTCCGGCCAAGAAACTTGCTCACCTCTGTGAAGCATTTGGTATTCGAACTGCCTGGCATGGACCAGGAGATGTCTCCCCCGTTGGCCATGCAGCCAACCTCCATATTGATCTGAGCTCCTATAACTTCGGAGTGCAGGAGTGGTGGGGACCATCGGATCTGATCAAAGAGGTCTTCCCGGGAACTCCCGAACTTCGCGGTGGCTATCTCTATGCCAACGACAAGCCAGGGCTGGGTATCGATATCGATGAGAAACTTGCCGCGCAATATCCCCCAGATAATGCCAATGCCATCCGGCCTAAACTCTGGACCACTGCGCGTACTCCTGATGGCGGGTCGTGGAGGCCATAAGCAATGGCTAAACCGATAACAATCACTAACGTTCGGACGATTCTCACTGCGCCGGAAGTTACTCCACTTGTTGTCGTAAAGATTGAAACATCAGAGCCCGGGCTATATGGCCTGGGCTGTGCCACATTTACTCAGAGATATCTCGCTGTTGCTACTGCAATAGATAAGTATTTGAAAGATTTCCTTATTGGTAAAGATGTCGCCAATATCGAAGATATTTGGCAGACATCGTATGTCCACTCCTCATGGCGCAACGATGCAGTCTTAAGTAACTCGGTATCAGGAATCGATATGGCCCTCTGGGATATCAAGGGCAAGGTCGCCGGGATGCCGGTCTATGACCTGCTTGGTGGAAAGGCGCGCGCTGGCGCTGCTGTCTATCGCCATGCCGATGGAAAGTCTTTAAGTGAAGTGGAAGAGAATGTCCGCAAATATATGGAGCAGGGTCTGCTCTA
>JBEAMN010000054.1:0-5525 GCA_041165945.1 Actinomycetota bacterium | reverse complement strand
ATCATGAGCGCTGCAGCTCCGATGAGGGTCATCCACCAGCCAAGAATCAACCCTAAACCTGTGATGGTGGCAAAGAGAGCGACAGTTAATGGCCACCAGGAGTGTGGACTGAAAAAGCCCTGTTCCCCTGCTCGATCAGCAATCTCGCCCTCAAGGTTATCTTCCGGAAGGGTTGCACCGAGACGTCGATTGGTGAACCAAAAATAAAAGGCAATTAACGCCGCTAAACAGGTGCTAAGAATCAAAGCAACAATTCCCACGACCTCTTCTGCCCATAGTCCATAGACAACAGTGGTAACGCCGTAAAACACCGCGATACCGGCAAATAACTGCCATCCGAATTTCATTGGATAACCCCTTTTACCTCTCGGCTACTTCTGGATGGTGCAGATCGAAAGCCGGGCGCTCACTACGAATTCGTGGAATCGAAGTGAAGTTATGGCGTGGAGGTGGACAACTGGTCGCCCACTCAAGAGAGCCGCCATATCCCCATGGATCATCCACTGTGACCTTTGGAGCGTTTCGTGTGATCCAAATGTTAAGAACGAAGGGAATAGTCGAGAAGGCTAGTAAGAAGGCGCCAACTGTCGAAATCATATTCATTCCAGTGAACCCATCGCTAGCGAGGTAATCAGCGTAACGACGTGGCATGCCGACAATGCCTAGCCAATGTTGGATAAGGAATGTCATGTGGAAGCCAATAAGGACAGTCCAGAAGTGAATCTTTCCTAGTGTTTCATTGAGCATTCGACCAGTGAACTTAGGCCACCAGAAGTAGAAACCGCCAAACATCGCAAAGACGACCGTACCGAAGATAACGTAGTGGAAATGTGCGACCACGAAGTATGAAGCTGACACGGCAAAATCAAGTGGTGGGCTGGCAAGGATGATTCCGGTCAATCCGCCGAAGAGGAAGGTAATCAAGAAGCCGAGCGACCAGATCATCGGCGTATCCATATGGACATTTCCACGCCACATAGTCCCAATCCAGTTAAAGAACTTCACTCCAGTCGGTACACCAATCAAAAAGGTCATGAAAGAGAAGAAGGGTAAGAGAACTTGACCTGTCGTAAAGAGGTGGTGAGCCCATACTGCGACTGAGAGCGCTGCGATAGCAATTGTTGCTGCCACTAGACCTTTGTAGCCAAAGATTGGCTTTCTGCTAAAGACCGGAAGGATTTCGCTGACTATTCCGAAGAAAGGTAGGGCAAGAATGTAAACCTCTGGGTGGCCGAAGAACCAGAAGAGATGTTGCCAGAGCATTGCGCCGCCATTTGCCGGATCAAAGATAAGTGCGCCAAAGCGACGATCTGCTTCAAGGCCAAGTAGCGCTGCAGCAAGCGGTGGGAAGGCGAGAAGAATCAAAATAGAGGTAAGAAGGACGTTCCACGTAAAGATCGACATACGGAACATAGTCATACCGGGAGCGCGCATGCAGAAAATGGTCGTAATGAAGTTCACGCCACCAAGAATCGTTCCAAGTCCACCGATTGCGAGTCCAACAATCCAAAGGTCGCTACCAATGCCGGGTGAATATTCTGCGCTCGAAAGAGGTGCGTAAGCAGTCCAACCAAATGAAGGTGCACCGCCAGGCGTGAAGAAACCGGCAATTGCCATGATTCCACCAAAGAGGTAAAGCCAATACGAGAGCATATTCATTCGCGGAAATGCAACGTCAGCTGCCCCGATCTGCAGCGGCATGATCTCATTGGCAAAACCAACAAATAACGGTGTGGCAAACATCAAGAGCATGATGATGCCGTGCATAGTAAAGAGCTGGTTGTACTGCTCAACGCTGAGGAACTGAAGTCCCGGTCGCGCAAGCTCAGCCCGCATGAAGAGCGCCATTACGCCACCGATTAAGAACCAGATGAAGGAGGTGATCAGGTAGAGATGGCCAATTACTTTGTGGTCAGTGGTGGTCAACCATTTAACAATAAGGCGACCTTTGCTCTGTGGCTCCGTCGGTCGAAGCGGCGAAATCGTTGGGCGCTCGGCATAAGTTGTCATGCAACACCACCTTTAAGTGAGTTTACGTAATTCTGATATTCGGCTGGCGAGACAACTTTCACTGTAAATCGCATTTGTGAGTGATTGCGTCCGCAATGCATATTGCAGAAACCTGGGTACGTACCCTCTTTTTGTGCCGTGAATTCAAACTTATTCTCGATATACGGAAGAGCTTGCATCTGCATCATGAAAGCTGGGATCCAGATGCTGTGTACGACATCCGAGGCAGTGAGGTTGATTCGCACTCGCTCTCCCAATGGAAGATAGAGGGTTGGAAGTTTCTCGGGAGTGCCAGTAACTGTTCTTCCTTCTGCTTCCGGATAGGTAAATTGCCACGCCCATTGCACGGCGTTTACGTCAATTTCCTTGACAGCGACATTTGAAGGAGAGATTTTTGTGATTGTTGATTGATCGCGGGCTGTGAAATAGAAAAGTACCGCCACGATGATGAATGGCACGACGGTATAAATAATTTCTAGAGGAAGGTGGTAACTCACCTGTTCGGGTAATTGCTCTGGCCCGCCAGCACCAACCTTCTTCTTCGCGCGATAACGAAAAGCGGCCCACAAAATGAGAACTGCTGTGATTGCGCCGACGACGAATGCCGCGATCCACGCTCCCTGCCAGAGCGAGAGCGAGATGTCATTGATATCCGTGACTCCGCGAGGGAAACCTAAGGCGGGCAGTTTTTCGGAGGAGCAACCCGCCAAGAGGAGGGTTAACGGTGCGAGAAAGAGCGCTCGAGTCCGTGACTTTTCACGTACCACCTTGCCGCTGCTCGCCATGAGCTAAGGATAGTCCGCCCCTTCGCCAACCTCAGAGTTGACGAGTACCTTCTACCTCGTGGTGATGGTCACAGCAGGAGCCTTCGATGGGGAGCGTCCTCTCCATCCAGCCGGTGAACAGGTCTTGCTCGCCGCCTTTGAACGTGGATGGGCTGATCCCAATGGCTTAGGGGCCGCGAGCGCTCAATCCCGCCATCTGCTCAATGCAGCCCGCGAGGAGATCGCCGGCCACCTTGGAGTCACCGCTAGCGAGATTGAGTTCTGGGGTGAGCCTGCGCTGGTCTCCCCAATTGCTCTTCAGGGGGCATCTAATTTCCGCTCCGGAAAATTCATCGTGGGTCAGACTGAACGCCAAGAGATTCTTGCTGTGACGCAGGATGCGCCAACTAGCGTGCAAATTGCCGTCGACCATGCGGGGATTCTCGATCGCGATCAATTGATAGAAGAAATTGAGAGCAACTCCACGATTGCGATACAAGCAGCCAACGGTGAAACTGGAGTGCGGCAACCACTCTCAGATTTTTCATCGATCGTCGGCACCATGGGCGCACATCTTCATCTTGATTACACAGCATCCGGACCACTGATCCCACTCCCAACATATTGGTCAACCGCAGATTTCCCAGCAAAAAGTTGGGATGGCCCCTCGGGAATCGGCATCATGCTCATAAATAAGAATCAACGGTGGACTTACCCATTTTCACGTGCAACTAACCGTCGCAGCCCTGAGTCATATTCGTTGCCTTTGGTACTTGCAGCGGCCGCAGCGCTCACCGGCTGGCTAAAAGATGCTCACCAAGAATCAGATCGAATCCGGAATCTCATCTCCATGATGCGCCAAGTCATTTCGCGCACAATCCCTGAAGTGGATATTGCAGGAAGCGGAAACAAGGAGGAATCACTCCCGCATATTCTTTCGATATCCGCTCTCAATATCTCTGGCGAACGGCTTGTTAATGCATTGGCAAAGGAAGGTTTTGCCGTCGCTTCGGGTTCGGCCTGCGTGGCCTCTGCCATCGAACCAAGCCACGTCCTACATGCAATGGGAATTCTGACCCATGGCAATCTTCGAATATCGTTAATGCATGGCGTGCTCGAAAGTGATGTTAAGCGTTTCCTTGCGCTCTTACCTGGAATCATCACTCAACTACGAAGTGAGGATGGCGCATGAGTGATGGCATGGAAAGAGAAGTTTTGAACTGTATCGGCGCGCTCTGTCCAACCCCAATTATCCAATTAAGTAAAGCTATGAAATCTCTGGAATCCGGTACGAAATTAATTCTTAGAGCAGATGATCCGGCAACTAAGAGTGATCTTTTTGCTTGGTCCCGGCTGACTGGAAATCAAGTCTCAGTGATAGACGAGACAAGTTTTGAAATCGTGAAGGCGTAACTTTATTTTTTAAGTGGAAAAACATTGCGAAGAATTGCTGCAGACTGCGCGCCATAGCTCTCGGTGAAACGCTCCAGAAATTGCTCTGATGAGAACCGATATTCCTGTCCACCTTGCGTCTCGAGACAGTATGTGGCGACCATTGAACCCACTTGGGCGCATCCTTCAAGTGACATACCCCAGCCAAGAGCTGAGATAAATCCTGCACGAAAAGCATCACCAATTCCGGTCGGGTCTACTTTGGTACGCTCCTTTGCAACTCCCACCTCAATGGGCGCAAATGCTGCAGACTCAATCCGTGCACCCTTCGAACCTAGAGTGGTGACAGAGATTTCTACATTCTCCAAGAAATCGCTCCTCCCCCACCCCGTCTTCTTCATGGCAAGTGCCATCTCATATTCGTTCAGGAATGAGTACTTCGCTCCGATGAGCAGATTTCTTATGGATTCCCCATCAAGGCTCGCGAGTGTTTGTGAGATATCTGCAGCGAATGGAATCTTATGTTGTCGACACTCATCGGTATGCCTCAGCATCGCTTCGGGATCATCGGGCGCTATCAGAACTAGATCAAATCCGTTATGTCTTTCAAAGATTGGGCCTAGCTCGATATTGCGAGCCTCACTCATCGCTCCTGGGTAAAAGGATGCAATTTGATTATGGGATTGATCTGTCGTAACTGTAAAACGTGCAGTTAACTGAGTCTTGGAGGTATAGATCTCAGTGGTATCCACCCCATTTCGGGTTAGCCATGAGTTGTAATCAGTGAAATCCTCACCCACAGCAGCAATCAGCAGGGGTGCACCACCGAGCATTCCCATCCCGAAAGTGATGTTCGCGCCCGTGCCCCCACGACGCACCTCTAAATCGTCTACAAGAAATGAGAGCGAAATCTTCTCGAGTGAGTCGATGACGATTGAATCGGAGATCTTCCCCGGGAAATTCATCATGTAATCAGTTGCCACCGAGCCGGTGACAGCGATTTTCATAGTGAGGTGATCGAATCTATCTTTGATCTAGTGGAATGAATCCCCACATGCGCAACTTCCGCTGGCATTGGGGTTATCAATCGTAAAACCTTGCTTCTCGATAGTGTCAACAAAATCTATCGTCGCACCCATGAGATAAGGGGAGCTCATCTTGTCTGTTACTACCTCTACCCCACCAAAATTCTTCAGAACATCTCCATCGAGAGATCGATCATCGAAATAAAGTTGGTACCGAAGTCCAGAGCACCCTCCTGGTTGAACCGCGATTCGAAGACGGAGGTCATCCCGACCCTCTTGCTCGAGCAGGGCTTTCACTTTTGAGGCTGCGGTCTCGGAGAGGACTACGCCATCG
>JBEAMN010000053.1:0-5661 GCA_041165945.1 Actinomycetota bacterium | reverse complement strand
GTACAACGCGACCGACCGAAGAATCTCTTGTTTTCTAGCGTCAGTAACTCGACCCAAGAAGTGCGTTCGCTCTCGCAATCTCGCCGACATTCCTTCGAGGAAAATACTTGAGTCACCAGGCCCTGCGACGACCAGGCAGAAATCAACTCCTTGTTCAACCAGTCGTTCACAACTATCCAAGAGAATGGCAAGCCCCTTGCGTGGTTCATCAAATCGGCCAACAAATCCAATCGCTCGATTACCGAACTCTTCAGTGATGCCACCATTTGCAAAAGCATCAACATTGATTCCATTAGGGATCACTACAGCATCTGTTTCAAGATGTTCAGTCAAAGTTCCGCGTGCAGTCTGACTAACAGCGATACGCGCGTGTAATTTCTCGATTGCCGGTTCCAGGATTGGACCTACCGCATAGATGGCTCGTTGCTTCGGCGCTGAAACGTGAAAGGTTCCTACAAGTGGCCCTTCAGCCGCCCAGCAGGCCAGGAGCGAGAGGGATGGAATTGCAGGTTCATGGAGATGAAGAAGATCAAAATCTCCCTCTTGTATCCACTTACGCACCCTTCGATTGGCGACTGGTCCGAACGCTACTCGCGCAACGGCACCGTTGTAAGGAATTGAAACTGGACGCCCCGAACTCTGTACCCATGAAGGCAGATGATCATCATCCATGACTGGAGCTAAGACCGAGACTTCGTGACCCTTCTCCATGCAATAGAGAGCTAGATCCTGAATGTGTGCTTGCACCCCACCTGGCAGATCCCAGCCATAAGGAGAGACCATTCCTATCCGCAGTTTTCGGTTCTGTGAAGCCATCATCAGGCAATCCATATTTTCTGCAACATATGCCAGTCCTGTGGAGTGCGGGTGATGCCCTCTTCAAATAAGCGTGCACTCTGCTGAATCAGATCTTTTATTTGCTCCTGTTCACCTACCGCATTCGAAGTCAATGGTTCTGAAAATTTAATGTGTATTCCTTTTTTCGTATACGTCACGTGAGCCACAATGAGATAGGAGTTGTTTCGCAGTGCTAGTAATGCAGGACCACTAGGCATTTTCGCCACGCCATCAAAGAAACGAACTTCGATGCCACTCTTTGAGAGATCTCGGTCTGCAACAAGTGCTACGACCTCCCCGTTAGCCAGATGAGCATGAAGGGCAGGAATTACATTCTCCTCAGCCGAATAGATTCGCATTCCAATTCGTTCGCGAAATTTGAGAAAGGCCTGGAAAACGCGCTCAGGTTTCAGTTTCTCTGCAACGCTAATAATTGGAATCCCAGTTGCCGAGAAATATGCTCCTGCGTGATCCCAATTTCCGGAATGTGGGAGGGATACCACCACCCCTCTCTTTTCCGCCACACACGCTCGAAACAATTCTTCACCTTCTGTGGAGACTGTTCGGGTGAGCCGGTCGTGGCTCCAAGAAGGTAAGCGAAATGCATCGCACCAATAACGTAGGTAGCTTCGCATTCCAATCGTTGAAAGTTGGCGTAGCTCGCTCTCTGAGAGATGAGGTTGGACTCGGCGAAGATTCTCACGTAACCGTTGGTAGGACTTTCCCTCTTTTCGAGATGATCTATCTGCTATTAATTGAAAAATTTGATACGCAAATCGTTCAGGAAGTGTTCGGACAATTTTCCAACCGAATAAATAAGTGAAGCTACTCAAATGTTCAATCATCGTTGCCGCCACACTTGAATCACTCGAAAGCCCACGGTCAGGAAAGAGGTGATAGCGATAAGCCAGATTCCTGCGGCAAGGATGTAGCCAACCCCTAGACCAGCGAAGCCAGTAGAGACGAGGAGGATGATGGTCCGCTCAGGGCGTTCAGCAAAACCTCCTTCACAGGTGAAACCAGAAGCCTCTGCTCGAGCCTTCACATAAGAGACCAAGAAACCGCCAGTAAGGGCAAACCACGCCACTATCTGAAGTGAATCATCGATAGTGAAGAGGTAGTACGTGATGCTCCCGATGAGGGTTGCATCGACGACCCGATCGGAAGTGGAATCCAAGAAGGCTCCGAATTTCGACGATGCACCACTTAATCGCGCCATAGTTCCATCGACCAGATCACTGAAGATGAAAATCAACATTGCAATGGTCCCCACAAAGAGCTCTCCACGAGTAAAGAAAATAAGTGAGGTAGCACATGTGCCAATCGCTCCTACAAGAGTCACTTGATTGGGTGTGACCTTGCGCTTTGTCAACGCGCGGGCAGTCGGCTCTACAACACGAGCGACCGGGGCGCGCAGGAAGGAGCTAATCATGATGGTTACATCGTAGGCTCTCTACGTGGGTTCGCCATTAAGCGGTACGCGTATTGCGGTTATCGGCCACCGCTCCGCAGATCTCGAAGGGGTGGCTGCCGCCATACCTGATGCTTTCGCCACCTCCATCGCCTTCGATGAGAACCTCTCCTATGAATTCGCCGAATTCGCAGCGGTGGTTCTTGCGATAAGTGCGCATGAGGGCGCTCCTAATACGTTAATAAAGGCATGGGAGGAGATTGCCGAGTTCCAAGTTCCTCGAATGATTCTGGTTACCAAGATTGATGAACCGGAGGCCGATTTCGATGAGGCGGTACTTATAGCCCGCCGAATGTTTGGCGAGGGGGTAACCCCGTATTTGGTTCTCCACGATGACGAAGGCAAGCCATGCGCATTCATCGATCTTGAGAATTTGACTATTCGCGATTACTCATCGGGAACTTTAGTGATTAAGCCAAGCGATGAAGATCATCGGGTATTAGTTCAGGAATTTAGCGAGGAGTATCTTGAGGCGATTGCGGATCTGGATGGTTCACGATTTGCCACAGGACTATTCGTTCCTATCATCCCTTTTTCACATACTTTGCATTTGGGTGAGGTAGAACTTGCCACTTATCTCAATGAAGTTCTAGAGAGATAAAAAGCTTTAAAATTACTTCGGCCAGAGATTTACGAGAATTTCTCTCGTCTCGTCCAACATCTGCGAAAGCACTTTAGTTCCACCAATTACCGGCATGAAATTCGAATCTCCTTGCCAACGTGGAACAATATGTTGATGGAAGTGTTCCGGTATTCCCGCACCTGCAATTCTTCCCAAATTAATACCAATATTGAAGTTGACGCTCGAACTTATCCCCCGCAGCGCCCTGATTGCATCTTTAGTAAAAGATGAGATTTCATTTAATTCGCCAGCATTGAGATCTAAGTACTCCCCCATGTGGCGATAGGTGCATATAAGAAGGTGGCCCGGGTTATAGGGATAGCGATTGAGAACAACGTAGGTAAATTCCCCTCGAGCAAGGATCAGAGATTCTTCATCTGATAGCGAAGGGATGTGACAGAACGGGCACTCCATGTCGCCGCCGGCCAGCCGCTCGTTGTACTCCTTACGATGGGGCGACCAGATTCGCTCCCAGTGATCAGATATTCCACTCACGCTATACCTGTATTCGAGTGTCGATTGCGTTCTGAATCTCGGCTATCGCTTCTGCAATTGGGATGCCATTCTTCTGTTCGCCATTTCGATAGCGAATAGAAATCGCCTGGGCTTGTTGGTCAACTTCACCAGCGATAATCATAAATGGAATCTTCTCCATCTGAGCATTGCGAATCTTCTTCTGCATTCGATCGTCACTATCGTCGACGTCAATGCGAATCCCAGAGCGACGCATGGTCAACGCAATTTCATTCAAGTATGGCAAGAAAGCATCTGCTACAGGAATTGCGCGGACTTGAATCGGAGCAAGCCATGGTGGAAATGCTCCGGCGTAGTGCTCAGTGAGAACTCCAAAGAATCTCTCGATGGAGCCGAAAAGAGCGCGATGGATCATGACCGGTCGTGCGCGTGAACCGTCGGATGCAACATATTCGAGATCAAAGCGGGTAGGTAGCTGGAAGTCGACCTGAATCGTTGACATCTGCCAGGTGCGACCGATGGCATCCTTTGCTTGTACAGAAATCTTCGGTCCGTAGAACGCCGCTCCCCCCTCATCGAGAATCAATTCGAGATTTTGGCGCTGCGCCGCTTCGCGCAGTCGTTCGGTTGCCACCGCCCAATCATGATCCTCTCCCACATACTTTTCGTCGTTGCGAGTGGAGAGCTCGAGATAGAAATCATTAAGTCCATAGTCGCGAAGTAAGTTGAGTACAAAGGTCAGCAGATTGTCGAGTTCGTCCGGCATCTGTTCGGGCGTGCAATAAATGTGCGCATCGTCCTGTGTAAAACCACGAGCACGAGTTAATCCTTGAATCACTCCAGATTTTTCGTAACGATAGACAGTTCCAAATTCGAAGAGTCGTAATGGAAGTTCTCGATATGAGCGTCCACGCGATCTATAAATCAAATTATGGAAAGGACAATTCATTGGCTTCATGTAATAGGAAGCGCCTGCGCGCTTGATGCTTCCATCGCTATTGCGCTCTTCATCAAGGACCATCGGTGGATACATGCCTTCGGCGTACCACTCAAGGTGTCCTGAAGTTTCAAATAGCGCTGATTTCGTCAGGTGAGGCGAATAGACGAATTGATAATCCTCTTCCTCGTGTCGCTTGCGCGAATAATCCTCCATTGCCCGGCGGATGATTCCACCTTTGGGGTGAAAGACTGCAAGCCCGGAACCGATCTCCTCAGGGAAGGAGAAGAGATCAAGTTCAGAGCCCAATCGTCGATGATCACGTTTTTCAGCCTCTTCTAGGAAGTTGAGGTAGGAATCTAATTCTTCCTGGCTAGGCCAAGCTGTTCCGTAGATCCGTTGCAACATCGGATTCTTCTCTGAACCACGCCAGTACGCCCCCGATGAGCGCATGAGTTTTACGGCAGGAATTAACTTTGTCGTGGGAATATGAGGCCCCCGACAAAGATCTTTCCAGGCAATCTCGCCATCTCGGTTGAGGTTATCGTAGATAGTCAATTCGCCAGCGCCAACTTCGACGGCAGATTCATCATTCGCTTCAGATTTGATTCCGATGAGTTCACATTTAAATGGCTCGTGCGACAACTCTGACAGAGCCTCTTGTTCAGTTACTACGCGACGACGAAAACGTTGATTGCCCTTGATGATCTTATTCATCTCTTTTTCGAGCGAGAGCAAGTCCTCAGGTGTAAAAGGCTTAGCCGAATCGAAGTCGTAATAGAACCCATCTTTAATCGGTGGTCCTATTCCAAGGCGCGTGCCAGGAAATAGCGTCTGAACAGCTTGCGCTAAAACGTGTGCGCTGGAGTGGCGCAATATTGCTAAACCATCGACTGAGGAGATTGTTATCGTCTCGACAACATCACCATCTTTTAACTCGGTATTAAGATCGCGGAGTTCGCCGTTGATTCGAAGGGCAATTACTTCGGGGCGGTCCTTGAAAAGTTCGCCGGTGTACTTCTCTATTGTCACCGTAGAGTGCGCGCCATCGAGCGTGATTGCAACAGGAGCCATAATTCGAAAGCCTATCGCGAGCAGCTCTTATCTAGGCGAAATTGCGGCGGATGGCTAGGAGCGCAAGAACAATGAGAATGAGTAGCGCGACTGCGAGGGAAATATAGAGTCGGCGCTTTCCTGGTGGTAAGGCTTTTTGGGCCGCTCGCAATGCAACCATCTTCGTCTTAATGAGCGCACGCTCAGCCCACGCAAATTCAGAGGCGAGGATTCCAAGTCCGGCGAAGATGATTAACCAACCAGGAC
>JBEAMN010000052.1:0-4901 GCA_041165945.1 Actinomycetota bacterium | reverse complement strand
GAGGATTTGCCATAAGAAGTGGAGTGTCTTTACATGTCCCTGGCTCAGATTCATCTGCATTAACAACTAGGTAGTGATCCTTGTTATCACCCTGCGGGATAAATCCCCACTTATTTCCGGTTGGAAAACCGGCTCCACCACGTCCACGTAAACCTGAGTCTTTCACGGTTTGAATAACTGCATCAGGATCCATATCCAATGCCTTTTTCAAAGCGTTGTAACCACCGTGGCGTTGATATCCAGCAAGAGTGTAAGAATCCTGCTCATCCCAATGTGCAGAGAGAACCGGCGTTAATTTACTCATCTATTTCCGCTCCCCCTTTGCGATCTTCAAGCCGAGCAATGTCGGTTCGCCTGCTTGGACACCTTCGTTAGCGCGACCGTCATTGAATCCTGCAAGAACTTCTGATGCCTCTTTGAAAGTAGGGACTGAATCCGGGCCACGGGTCGGCGCCGGCTTCTTGCCTGCACGGAGGTCATCAACCAAAGTTTTAGCGCTCTCTACAGTTTGATTGTCGAAGAATTCCCAGTTAACCATGACGACAGGTGCATAGTCACATGCGGCGTTGCACTCAATATGTTCGAGTGAGACCTTTCCATCAGCGGTGCGCTCATTATTTTCAATGCCAAGATGATCCTTGAGTCCGGCGAAGATTGCGTCGCCGCCCATGATGGCGCAAAGGGTATTGGTGCAGACCCCAACGTGATACTCGCCTGCTGGAGTCCTGCGATACTGGGTATAGAACGAGGCAACTGCATGAACTTCTGCAGTAGTGAGATCTAACTTCTCAGCGATCACTTCAATTCCTTCTGCAGTTACAAACCCTTCACGAGCTTGGACTAAATGCAGCATGGGCATGATTGCAGAGCGCGTGCGTGGGTAGCGCGCGATAATTGCATCTAATCGTGATAGGAAATTGGCATCGAATGTTTGTGGAGTATTAGCCATCAGCGATCGACTCCTCCCATAACCGGATCGATCGATGCAACTGCGGCGATTACGTCTGCCACAAGGCTGCCTTCGCACATCGCTGCAGTAGATTGAAGATTGTTAAAGGATGGCTCCCGGAAATGCACGCGATATGGCCTGGTGCCACCGTCGGAGATGATGTGTGCTCCTAGTTCTCCTCGTGGCGATTCAACAGCGGCATAAACCTGGCCGGCAGGAACGCGGAATCCTTCAGTGACCAACTTGAAGTGGTGGATCAGCGCTTCCATGGAAGTTCCCATGATTTCGCGAATATGTTCAAGTGAATTACCAAGTCCATCGCCGCCAAGAGAAAGTTGTGATGGCCACGCAATCTTCTTATCGCCAACCATTACTGGTCCTGGCTCTAAGCGATCGAGAACTTGTTCGATGATACGAAGGCTCTGTTCCATTTCATAAACGCGGATCATGAAGCGGCCATACGCATCTGCAGTATCAGCAGTAACCACATCAAATTCGAAATTCTCATAACCACAATAAGGCTGAGTTTTACGAAGATCCCACGGCATGCCCGTCGCGCGTAATACTGGACCAGTCACTCCTAGCGCGATACATCCGGCAAGATCTAGGTGTGCGACATTCGCTGTTCGCTTCATCCAGATTGAATTACCAACAAGCATCTTCTCGTTATCTTTCAGATTCTTTCGGATGGTCTTTACCGTTTCGCGGATCTTTGGAATCGCATCTGCCGGAAGATCATTGGCTAATCCACCCGGTCGAATGTATGCGGTATTCATGCGAAGGCCTGAGGCCATCTCGAAAATATCTAAAATCATCTCGCGCTCGCGGAATGCGAAGAACATTGGAGTAATCGCACCAAGCTCCAAACCTCCGGTTCCAAGGCAGACCAAGTGTGAAGAGATGCGATTGAATTCCATCATCATCACGCGAATAAGCGTTGCACGCTCCGGGATTTGATCGGTGATACCGAGGAGTTTCTCAACTGCCAAACAATATGCAGCTTCATTAAACATCGGTGAGAGGTAATCCATTCGAGTTACGAATGTGACTCCTTGGGTCCATGAACGATATTCGGTGTTCTTTTCAATTCCGGTATGGAGATAACCGATACCGCATCGTGCTTCAGTGACCGTCTCACCTTCGAGCTCAAGAATCAGACGAAGTACGCCGTGGGTTGATGGATGTTGTGGCCCCATATTCACGACCACGCGCTCTTCTTGGGTGGAACCAATCTCAGTTACCAGGTCATCCCAGTCGCCACCGGTCACTGAGTAAATTCGACCCTCAGTCGTCTCGCGAGGAGAGTTATATGTCTGCGACATTAGCGGTACACCCGCCTATCGCTTGGAGGTGGCACAGTCGCGCCTTTATATTCGACCGGAATTCCACCTAGCGGATAATCCTTCCGCTGCGGATGGCCACTCCAATCATCAGGCATGAATATTCGAGTGAGTGCGGGATGGCCATCGAAGATGATGCCAAACATGTCGTATGTCTCGCGTTCGTGCCAGTTATTACCAGCCCAAATCTCTACTACAGAGGGAATATGTGGATCGTTATCGGGAGCTGCCACTTCAATCCGTATCCGTTGATTGCGAGTAAGGGAAAGCAATGGATAGAGCGCTCGAAGCTCGCGTCCACTCTCATCGGGATAGTGCGCACCACTTACCCCAAGGCACATTTCAAATTTCAAATCATCACGGAGAATCTTCGCAACCTCCACAAGTTTCTCCCGACGAACATGGAGTGTTAATTCACCGCGATCTACTACCACTCGTTCGATTGCATCGTTGAACCCTGGGTAAGCCCGCTCTAAACCATCGATGACATCATCAAAATAACCACCGAATGGGCGCTCAGTAGAGCCGATCTGAACTTTGCGCTTCTGTAAGCCGCCGTATCCAGATGTATCGCCAGTACCTGAGACGCCAAACATTCCAGTGTTCTCAGAATTCATATTGTGCTTTGCGATATCGCTCATGCAAGCAATCCTTTTAATTCAATAGTTGGCTTAGCGGCGAGCGCTGCTGCCTCGACTTCCTTGATGACCTTCGCACGATTAATTCCGAGTTTCGCATCTTTAATCTCTTCATGAAGTTTGATAATCGCATCCATCAACATCTCTGGACGAGGTGGGCAGCCAGGTAGGTAAATATCGACTGGCACTACGTGATCAACACCCTGCACAATCGCATAATTATTAAACATTCCACCTGATGAGGCGCATGCGCCCATCGCAATAACCCACTTTGGTTCTGACATTTGGTCGTAGACCTGGCGAAGAACTGGGGCCATTTTGTTGCTCACGCGTCCAGCAACAATCATCAAATCCGCTTGACGAGGTGAACCGCGGAATACCTCCATACCAAAACGTGCTAAGTCATAGCGTCCCGTTGTCACCGCCATCATTTCGATTGCACAACATGCCAAACCAAAAGTCGCAGGCCAAAGCGAGTTCTTTCGCATATACCCGACAAGCTTTTCGACAGTCGTCAATGCAAAACCGCTGGGGAGTTTCTCTTCAAGACCCATTTAGTCCCAATCCAATCCACCACGACGCCATACGTACATGTATGCGACGAAGACGGTAAGTATGAATAAAAACATTTCGACGATTCCGAAGAGGCCAAGTTGATCGAAGGAGACTGCCCACGGATAGAGGAAGACGATTTCGATATCGAAGATGATAAAGAGCATGGCGGTGAGGAAGTACTTGATCGGAAAACGTCCGCCCCCTGCCGCCGGAGGGGTGGGTTCGATTCCACATTCATATGCCTGCGCTTTGGCGCGGTTGTAACGGCGCGGGCCCGTGAGATAACCGGCAACGATGGAAATCGCTGCGAATCCAAAACCAATTGCCCCGATTACCAGAATCGGAACATATGGATTCATCGCTCCCCCTTGAGCCATTGTCGCGACTGGATTGGCTGCCTATAGCGCCGGCTTCCTTCAAATCTTACGGGTCAAAAGGGCGCCCGATTACCGCTAGCCAGTGTTATCTGACCCACCTCTTCACGCGCTGGTTTTATCCCCCTGCTTTATCCCGTGATGGATTGCCACGATGCCACCGGTCAGGTTCTGCCACGAGACGCTGCCCCACCCAGCCTGCGAAATCCGCTTGGCGAGCGCCCCCTGATTGGGCCAATCCTCAATTGACTCCGCAAGGTAAATATAGGCATCGGGGTTGGAGGAGAAAGCCCGGGCTAAAGGGGGCAGTACCCGCATCAGATACCGGAAGTAGAGCGTGCGAAAGAGGCGATTGGTGGGGTGCGAGAACTCGCAGATTACCAATCGTCCTCCGCTTTTGGTCACTCGGTAGGCCTCACGCAGCGCCCGCTCCACATCGGCCACATTTCGTAATCCAAAGGAGATAGTCAGAACATCAAAGCTCTCGTCCGCAAAAGGGAGTGCGAGATTGTCCGCAGCGATAAAGTTCAGATTCGAGGTGCGTACCGCTCCAGCCTCAAGCATTCCAATTGAAAAATCAGAGGCGATTGCCTCGGCACCTGCAGCCACTAAGGGTGCAGTTGATGATCCGGTGCCCGCTGCACAATCGAGAATCCGCATCCCAGGACCGGGCGCGATTGTCGCCACGACCGAACGGCGCCACGCCTTTGTCCGCCCCAGGCTTAGTAAGTCGTTGAGGAAGTCGTAACGCTGTGCCACCTCATCGAACATCGCGGCAACATCACGTGGCGACTTATCCAGCCGGGCTCGTACCATGGAGTACATCTTTATGGTGTGTACGCTCAGATGCCAATCGAGAGTGAAGAAGTTTTGGAGGCAAATTTATGACCACCATTCCATTAGCGCCCCACTCCCTGCGCGCCGCGCTATTTCCGAAGAGCACACTTATCACCAATAGCGCACTTGCTGCCGGTGGCGTTGCCTTCCTCTCGCTAATGGCTCAAATTGCGCTACCCATTCCCGGTTCGCCAGTCCCCGTGACAGG
>JBEAMN010000051.1:0-16286 GCA_041165945.1 Actinomycetota bacterium | reverse complement strand
TCATGTGCTAGTCGAAGGTGTGATCATCGCTTCGTATGCGATTAGAGCTAAACATGCGTTCATCTATATTCGTGGTGAGGTTACTCATGTCACCCGACGAATGCTTCAGGCAATCGAAGATGCCTACAAAGCAGGTCTCCTTGGGAAGAACATTTTGGGAAAAGGTTTTGATCTTGAGTTAACGTTGCATATTGGCGCCGGTGCTTATATTTGTGGGGAAGAGACTGCGCTTCTTGATTCGCTTGAAGGTTTCCGTGGTCAACCACGACTTCGCCCACCATTCCCCGCTATTGCAGGACTTTATGCGCGACCAACTGTTGTGAACAACGTCGAGTCAATCGCTTCAGTGCCAGCAATCATCGACAGAGGCGCGGAATGGTTTGCCGGACTAGGAACTGAGAAGAGCAAAGGCTTCACTCTTTATTCGCTTTCGGGGCACGTTAACAATCCGGGGCAATTTGAAGCGCCACTTGGAATTACGCTTCGCGAGTTGCTCGAATTAGCTGGCGGAGTTCGAGCGGGTCACCGATTGAAGTTTTGGACGCCAGGTGGATCCTCGACCCCAATCTTTACTGATGCACATCTTGATACACCATTGGATTATGAATCGGTGAGCGCTGCAGGATCGATGTTGGGTACTAAAGCGCTTCAGATTTTCGATGAGACCACCTGTGTGCTTCGTGCCGTACTTCGTTGGACTGAGTTCTACAAACATGAATCCTGCGGCAAGTGCACACCATGTCGTGAAGGCACATGGTGGTTGGTGCAAATTTTGCGCGACCTTGAGAACGGAAAGGGCAGCGAGGCAGATCTTGCCAAGCTACTGGATATTTGCGATAACTTGTTGGGTCGCTCCTTCTGCGCCCTTGGTGATGGAGCAGCAAGTCCGATTATGTCTTCGATTAAGTACTTCCGCGATGAGTACATTGCCCACTTAACTCATGGTGGCTGTCCTTTTGATCCAGTTGCATCGACGCTTTTTTCATCAAGCAAAGCAGGTGCGTAAGAGAGATGACTGCAGTGCAACCACAAACTGATTTAATCACGCTCACAATCGATGGATTTGAAATCACTGTTCCTAAAGGAACTCTGGTAATACGCGCCGCAGAGCAATTGGGAATTCAAATTCCACGCTTCTGTGATCATCCACTTCTTTCACCTGTTGGAGCATGTCGTCAATGTTTGGTGGACATAGAGATAAATGGTCGAGCCTTTCCCAAACCGCAGGCATCGTGCACCATTCCAGTAGAGAACGGCATGGTGGTAAAGACTCAACTCACCTCCGAAGTGGCGCAGAAGGCACAAGAAGGTGTCATGGAATTCTTGTTGGTGAATCACCCTCTGGATTGTCCTGTCTGCGATAAAGGCGGGGAATGTCCTTTGCAGAACCAAGCGATGACAAATGGTCGTGGTGAGAGTCGCTTCGAGGGAAAGAAGCGAACATTTGAAAAACCTCTACACATCTCATCACAAGTACTCCTCGATCGTGAGCGATGCATTCTCTGTGCGCGTTGCACTCGGTTCTCGAAGGAAATCGCAGGCGATCCATTTATCGATATGGGTGAGCGTGGCGCGCTTCAACAAGTTGCAATTTATGAAAAGGATCCTTTCGATTCTTATTTCTCCGGAAACACGGTGCAGATCTGCCCTGTCGGCGCGCTAACTGGCGCTGCTTATCGCTTCCGTTCTCGACCATTTGACCTAGTCTCTACCCCTTCAGTCTGCGAGCACTGTGCATCTGGATGTTCCCTTCGCACTGATGTCCGCCGTAACAAAACGCTCCGTCGACTTGCCGGTAATGATCCTGAGGCAAACGAAGAGTGGAACTGCGACAAGGGTCGCTGGGCATTCCAATACACGATGGCAAAGGATCGAATCACCACCCCGTTGATCCGTGAAAATGGAGTTCTTCGTGAGGCATCCTGGCCGGAGGCGATCGCAGCGGCAACGAAAGGGCTTCAAGGGAAGAAAGCCGGAGTGCTCGTTGGTGGCCGAACCACTGTGGAAGATGCCTACGCATATGCGAAATTCGCTCGCGTTGCGCTGGGTACAAATAATGTTGATTTCCGCTCTCGTCCACATTCTGATGAAGAGCGCGAGTTTCTAGCTGCTTTTGTGGCAGGTTCAAAGGTTCGTTATAGCGACATCGATGTAGCCGATCATGTAGTTCTTGTGGGCTTTGAGCCTGAAGAGGAATCTCCAATAGTCTTCTTGCGCATTCGTAAACAGGTTCGCAAGCGAGGGTTATCGGTGACCGCCATCTCTCCTTGGAATACGCGCGGGTTTAAGAAACTGGGTGCCAAGTATGTTGGTGTAGTTCCAGGTAGTGAAGCGAACGCGATTTCTGCCCTTAATCTCAGTAATCAATCAGTAATTGTTGTTGGCGAAAGGCTCTCCGAGAGCACCGGCGCTTTGAGTGCGGTTGCCGAGATTGCTCACAACAGTGGAGCAAAGATTGCATGGGTTCCCCGTCGCGCAGGTGAACGTGGCGCAATTGAAGCTGGTGCGATTGGAAATCTTCTTCCTGGCGCTCGCCCCGTTACAGACGCGGCCGCTCGCGTTGATGTCGCAGCAGTATGGTCGGTCGATTCACTTCCCGCGACAATTGGTTTAGATAGCAAGGAGATACTCGCGGCAGCAGCAAAGGGAGAGATTCAAGCGCTTGTTGTTGGTGGAGTGGATCCATTCGATATGCATGACCCTGATTTTGCTGGTTTGGATAGCGCATTCGTGCTCTCTCTTGAGATGCGACCAAGTGCAATTACTGAACGAGCAGATGTCGTGCTCCCTGTTGCCTCAGTAGTAGAAAAATCTGGCTCGTTCATGTCATGGGAAGGGCGAACGCGGGCTTTTGAGCAAGCACTTCCTGAGAGCGTCCATCAGAGTGATTTATCTCTCCTTTCGTTGATTGCAGATTCCCTCGGTACTCCACTTGGCTTCAACACCGTTCGCGGTGCCGCCCGGGAGTTCGGAACGCTTGCTAACTGGGATGGCGCTCGTCCGACTTTCACTGCACAACGCGCCTCTACTTCCCCTGCAACGACAGTTCTTGCATCATGGCGGCAATTACTTGATAACGGTTCACTCCAGATAAATGAGCCAAATCTCTCGGGAACGGCTCGAAAGGCCGTCGCACGCATTAATGCGAAGTTCGCACAATCACTCGGAGTTGTAGATGGCGATCTAGTCACTGTGTCAACAGAGCACGGTGCCCTTTCGCTTAATGTAGAAATCAGTGATCTCGTCGACAATGTTGTCTGGTTGCCACGAAATGCTGTCGCTTCTCAATCGCTTCGAATGCTTGGTGCAATCAACGGCGCCGAAGTGAAAGTACGTAAGGGGCTCTGACGATAGATGGATAGTATGCGCGAGATAATCCTTGACGACCCGGGCTGGTTGATCGTAGTCAAAGCGTTATTGGTATTTGTTTTCTGTGTTCTCTGTACTTTGATGGCAATTTGGTTTGAGCGGCGAATTGTTGCTCGAATGCAATTGCGCCTTGGTCCAAATCGAGTCGGTAAGTTTGGTTTGTTGCAGAGCCTTGCCGATGGAGTGAAACTCGCTCTCAAAGAAGATGTTATTCCTGCGGCGGCCGATAAAATAGTCTTCATCATTGCACCAATAATCAGCGCTACCACCTGCTTTATGGCCTTTGCTGTGATTCCGATGAGTGGTCCGGTGACGATGTTTGGTCAAGAAACTGCATTTCAACTTACTGATATCCCTGTGGGCGTGCTCTATATCCTCTCAGTTGCTTCAGTGGGCGTCTATGGAATTGTCCTCGCCGGTTGGTCATCAGGTTCGACCTATCCCTTGCTAGGAGGACTTCGCTCGAGCGCACAAGTAATCTCATATGAAATTGCCATGGGGCTTTCGTTAGTTGCGGTCTTCCTTTATGCCGGTTCTATGTCAACCATCGACATCGTCGATGCTCAAGATCAATTCTGGTACGCGATAGTCCTCTTTCCATCCTTCATTATCTATGCGATATCGATGGTCGGAGAGACTAACCGTGCGCCATTCGATTTGGCAGAGGCTGAAGGAGAGCTCGTTGGAGGTTTTCACACCGAATATTCTTCGCTTAAGTTCGCACTCTTCTTCTTAGCAGAGTATGTCAACATCGTGGGTGTTTCGGCTCTAGCGACCACGCTCTTCCTCGGTGGTTACAACGCCCCTCCTGGTTTGGGTTTCACCGAAAGCTGGCTAGGTGGTTGGTTTACTTTCATTTGGTTCTTCATCAAGGTCACACTCTTCTTCTTCGTCTTCGTCTGGTTGCGCGGAACGCTTCCACGACTTCGCTACGACCAATTCATGCAATTTGGGTGGAAGGTTCTTATACCTGCAAATGTTGCATGGATTATGGTGGTCGCTGTGCTTCGTTACTTCACTCTTAATGGCGCATCACGAACATCAATCTTGATTTTTGGGGGAGCTGTCCTTGTGATCTTCCTGATTGGTAGTTCGCTCTACGAACGAGCTAAAGCCAAGAAAATCGAAATCGAACAATCGAGTGTTGATACTCCAGCACCATTCCCAGTACCTGAACTTCCCATGAAGATTTCTACCTTTACCGTACCTAGAGCGGAGCGCGAACGTGAGTGAATTAGAGCCTAAGCGGGCAATAGATGGCGCTGCCGAGGAATCAATCAATATCCCAATCGATGGGCCAGCACCATTGCTCGCACAATTGAAGGGATTCTGGGTCACCTTCTCCGCGCAGTTTAAGAAGGTCACCACCGTTCAATATCCGGAAGTTAAGGAACCTACCGCGCCGCGATTTCATGGCCGCCATCAACTTAACCGCCATCCTGATGGTCTTGAGAAGTGCATTGGATGTGAACTTTGCGCGTGGGCATGTCCTGCAGATGCAATTTATGTCGAAGGTGCGGATAACTCTGATGAGCAGCGCTATTCCCCAGGTGAGCGTTATGGAAAGGTCTACCAAATCAATTATCTCCGTTGCATTTTCTGCGGATTATGTATTGAGGCATGCCCTACTCGTGCGCTCACGATGACAAATGAATATGAATTAGCAGATGATTCCCGGAAGAAGTTGATTTTCGAGAAAGAAGATCTCCTTGCACCACTTCGAAGTGGCATGCTGCCTGCGCCACATCCTTACTATCCTGGAACAGATGACCAGGATTACTACCATGGTCGAGTAACGCAGGCACATCCCTCACAGGAGCAAAAGTGAATCTAGCGGCGATAATCGAGAATCAAACTGAAATTCCAGAGGCAGTGCTTTTCTTTATTCTCTCCCCAATCATGGTCTTATCAGCGCTTGGGATGTTGGTAGTAAAGAAAGCGGTTCACTCTGCTCTTTTGCTAGCAGTTGTGATGATTGGGTTAGCCATCTTTTACATTGCAAATCAAGCGCCTTTCCTTGGCATCGTGCAGATTGTTGTTTACACCGGAGCAGTGATGATGCTCTTCCTCTTCATTCTGATGCTGGTGGGAGTTGACTCATCAGACTCGCTAGAAGAGACCATTCGTGGCCAACGAATTGGAGCAATTCTCGGCTCACTTGGCGTCGGGTTCCTTCTAATATCGCTACTTAGTCGCGCAGATTTGGGTCGACCTTACTCTGGACTTGATCTAGTGAATGTTGAGGGTAATGTGCAGGCAATTGCCAACACGTTATTTACTCGATATGTATGGGCATTTGAGGTTATTTCAGCCCTTCTCATTACAGCGGCGCTCGGAGCAATGGTTCTGGCACATCGCGAACGACTTCTTCCGCGTAAGAGTCAGCGCGAACTCGCCGCTGAGCGCGTTCGACAGAGCGCAGTTCCGGTAGCTGGATTGCCTGGCCCTGGAACCTACGCGCAACATAACGCCGTTGATATTCCAGCCCTTCTTCCCGATGGCACTCCGGCAGATTCATCTGTCTCCAAGGTCATCGCTGCTCGCGGTGAATTGGCTAACCCGAGCACCTTCCGGATGAATGAGAAGAATGAAGAGGGGCAGGAGTAAATCATGTCTCTGGATTATTACCTCTACCTCTCAGCCTTGCTATTCACGATTGGTGCAGCGGGTGTTCTGATTCGCCGCAATGCAATCGTCGTCTTTATGTGCATCGAGCTGATGTTGAATGCATCCAATCTTGCCTTCGTCACCTTCGCACGAATGAATGGGTCGATTGATGGGCAAATCTTTGCCTTCTTCACCATGGTTGTTGCCGCTTGTGAGGTAGTTGTTGGTTTGGCAATCATTGTCACTATCTATCGATCACGTCGATCAGCCTCTGTTGATGATGCACGATTGTTGAAGCTCTGATGAACGGAACCTCACAAATGCTGGTTTTTCTTATTGCGATTCCTTTGTTTAGTGCTGCACTATTGCTTTTGGGTGGACGGGCTTTGGACAAAGTTGGCCACATCGTCGGCACTCTTGCCTCAACAGCAGCTTTTGCCGTAGGTGTCATCGAATTCTTGGCAATGCTTGGACGGGCGCCAGAAAGTCGTGCGGTAACTCAACCACTATTCACCTGGATTGAAGTAGGAAATTTCAATGTGGGTGCAACATTGTTATTGGATCAACTTTCAGTCTGTTTCGTGCTTTTGATCACTGGAGTCGGAACGCTTATTCACATCTATTCGATTGCATACATGTCGCACGATAAGGATCGCCGTAGATTCTTTGCCTATCTCAATCTCTTTATCGCCGCAATGCTCTTACTTGTATTAGGTGATTCGTACCTAAGTTTGTATGTTGGCTGGGAAGGCGTTGGTCTTGCCTCCTACTTGCTTATTGGCTTCTGGAATCAGAAACCGACCTATGCAACCGCAGCTAAGAAAGCATTTATCGCAAACCGAGTCGGTGATGTGGGACTCTCCTTGGCGGTCATGATTGCCTTTGTGCAATTTGGTTCGGTCTCATTTAGCGGAGTTGCAGAAGGCGTTGAGGCAGGTCAAGCCAGTTCGTTGGCGCTCAACTCTCTAGGCCTTGCACTCTTACTTGCTGCTGTTGGTAAATCGGCGCAATTTCCACTTCAAGCGTGGCTCGGAGATGCGATGGCAGGCCCAACGCCTGTTTCCGCACTTATTCACGCGGCGACGATGGTTACTGCCGGCGTATATCTCATCTCGCGATCACATTTCGTCTTTGATGCAGCATCTGTTGCCCAACTATTCGTTGTAATCGTTGGCGCAATCACGCTCCTATTTGGCGCAATCATCGGTATGGCAAAAGATGACATTAAGAAGGCGCTGGCCGCCTCAACGATGTCACAAATCGGCTACATGATTCTCGCAACTGGACTAGGACCGGTGGGTTATGCGTTCGCAATGATGCACCTTTTAACCCATGGTTTCTTCAAAGCAGGGATGTTCCTCGGTGCAGGATCAGTAATGCATGGAATGAATGATGAAGTAGATATGCGGAAATATGGTGGGTTACGAAAGTACATGCCCATCACCTTCGCAACTTTCGGACTTGGATATCTTGCAATCATCGGCGTACCGCCATTTGCTGGCTTCTATTCCAAAGATAAAATCATTGAAATCGCGCTCGATGCTGGTGGTGCCAAAGGAATCATCTTGGGCTCAATTACTTTGCTCGGTGCTGCAATCACCGCTTTTTACATGTCACGAGTGATGTTGATGACCTTTTTCGGTGCAAAACGTTGGGAGGCCGGCGCACACCCCCACGAATCTCCTGCTCTAATGACCATTCCCATGATCCTGCTTGCAATTGGATCTGTCAGCGCAGGATTCATCTTCAATATGGGTGATCGCTTCATCAACTTCCTTGCGCCACTCTTTCACGCAGGAGATTCAGGTCACGGTGAAAAGGAGCATCTTTTACCACCAATAGTGGTATCAGCGCTGGCGCTGACCGCAGTGGCAATCGGAGTATCGATTGCGATTGCTAAATACGGGCGAGGTAAGGCAATCCCTGCGGTAGCGCCAAGTGATGTTTCACTATGGACTAAGGTCGCGCGACGGGATCTTCTGCAAGATGATTTCAATGAAACGCTCTTCATGCGCCCTGGCCAAGAGCTGACTAAAGCGTTAGCAGTCATCGACGAGAAGGTAATAGATGGCGCAGTTCGGGGAGTAGGTTCGATAACCCTTGATGTTGCCTCCGGCGTTCGAAAGACGCAGACTGGATTTGTTCGCTCCTATGCCCTTTGGATCATTGTTGGTGCCGTGGGAATTCTTGCAGCGATTGCGGTGATGTCACTATGAATTGGTTGACGATTCTTGGGTTATTGCCGCTTATTGGGAGCGCAGCAGTATTCCTCTTGCCACGAGAGAAAGAGGTAGTGGCGAAGCAGTTGGCCCTTGGCATCTCATCGCTTGTCGCAATTGCTGGGCTTGTGATGGCCACATCATTCGATCCCGGAGCGAGTGGATTCCAGTTCGTCGAGAAATACTCATGGATTCCCGCGTTCGGCATCAATTATGGATTAGGCGTTGATGGAATGGCGCTACTTCTCATCCTGCTTGCTCTGATTCTTACTCCTGTTGTGATTCTGGCATGTTGGAACGAGGCAGAAGGCGGTCGCTGGAGCGTAAAAACCTTCTTCGCACTCTTGCTCATACTTGAAACGATGATGATTGGTGTCTTTGCAGCCACTGACATATTCCTTTTCTATCTATTTTTTGAAGCAATGTTGATTCCGGTTTATTTCCTCATTGGTGGCTATGGAAGCGGAGAACGTGCGGCCGCGGCAGTGAAATTCTTGCTCTATTCACTCTTCGGTGGTCTGCTGATGTTGGCTTCGATTATCGGCCTTTATGTAGTCAGCGGCGATCAACTAGGAGCAGCAACATTCGATGTCAGTGAGTTGCAGAAGCTAAGCCTCAATAATCAGACAGAATTACTCCTCTTTCTTGGTTTCTTCATCGCATTCGCAATCAAAGCACCACTCTGGCCCTTCCACACCTGGTTACCGGATGCAGCAAAGGCAGCGACTCCTGGAACCTCGGTGCTCTTACTTGGAGTTCTCGATAAAGTCGGCACGTACGGAATGATTCGCTTCTGTCTTTCACTTTTCCCTGACGCATCCAAGCAACTAGGACCAACAATCATCGTGCTCTCTTTGGTCTCCATCTTCTACGGTGCATTCCTTGCAATATGGCAGAGCAATGGAGATATCAAGCGATTGATCTCTTACACTTCCATCTCACACTTCGGGTTCATTACATTGGGTATCTTCGCATTTACAGCTCAAGGTCAATCAGGTTCGATTCTTTATATGGTCAACCATGGATTCTCTACTGCCGCGCTATTTTTGATCGCGGGCTGGATGATTGCACGCCGAAACTCATCCAAAGTCGCCGATTTTGGTGGGCTACAACGAGTCACTCCGCTACTTGCGTGGACCTTCTTCATTGCAGGCCTCTCAAGTTTGGCCTTGCCTGGCCTCTCATCGTTCGTCAGTGAATTCTTAGTTTTGGTTGGCACTTTCGTTCGATATCCAGTCGCAGCGGTGATTGGAACCCTCGGGATCATCCTGGCTGCGCTATATATCTTGATTCCCGTCCAACGTGCGCTCCACGGACCTGTTCTTCCAGGAAATGAGAATCTCAAAGACCTCAATCTCCGCGAGAAGATCGCCATTGCACCCGTTATTGCGCTCATCATCGCATTCGGTTTCTTCCCGCAAGTTCTTCTAAATGTCATCAATCCTGGTGCGCAAGCATCTGTTGCCGCGCTCAATATTGAGGGAGATAAATAATGCCAGCTCCGAAAATTGAGTATGCAGTTCTTGCACCAGTCTTGATTCTGCTAGCAGCCGGAGTGATTGCTGTACTTGTTGAGGCATTTGTCTCGCGTAAGTATCGCTATGTTATTCAGACAACGTTGTCATTTTCGGCAATTGGATTGGGGATCCTCTCGGTAGCGCTGAACAAGGACGTTTCAGGGAGATTTGCAGAAGGATCAGTCGCAGTCGATGGAGTCACGGTTGTCCTTCAAGGAACAATCTTGGTCTTCGCTCTTCTTGGATTACTTCTCATTGCAGAACGTGGTTTTCAATCATTTACTGCTCAAGCATCAACTCTTCCCGGCTCAGCAGATGAACAACGCGCACTTGCATCAGGATTACAACAAACCGAGGTCTTTCCGCTCACCCTCTTTGCGATAGGTGGAGCGCTGCTCTTCCCGGCAGCAAACGACTTAATCACTCTTTTTGTGGCGCTGGAAGTCCTCTCACTACCGTTGTATTTGATGGCAGGGCTCTCACAGCGCCGTCGATTACTTTCGCAAGAGGCGGCTTTGAAATATTTCCTTCTTGGCGCCTTCTCTTCCGCCTTCTTCCTCTTCGGCTCGGCCTTTCTTTACGGTTATGCGGGCACAACTACCTTCGAGGGAATCAAGGTTCAAATCAGCGTCGCTCCTGGTAATGACCTCTTCCTCTTGGTGGGCTTGGCGACCTTGACCGTCGGCCTGCTCTTCAAGGTTTCGGCAGCGCCATTCCACTCATGGACCCCTGATGTGTACCAGGGCGCTCCAACTCCCGTCACAGCCTTCATGGCTGCGGTGACGAAGGTAGCTGCATTTGGAGCCTTTTTGAGGATCTTCTACGCGACTATCGGTGGAATGGTCTGGACCTGGCGCCCGATCATCATCGCGGTCTCGATTCTTACAATGGCAATCGGCACTATCGTGGCAATCGCACAGAAAGATGTAAAACGTGTTCTTGCGTATTCAGCTATTGCTCACTCAGGATTTTTACTTACCGGCATCGTCGCTTTCAATAAATCTGGTGTCGAAGCCACGCTACTTTACTTAGCAACCTATGGATTCACCACACTTGGAACCTTCGCAATAGTCACGTTGGTCCGTGATGCAGGTGGTGAAGTAACTGACCTTAATCGATGGAGCGGATTGGGTAAGCGTTCACCATTAATTGCCGGCATCTTCACCCTCTTCTTGTTGGCGCTAGCGGGAATTCCTCTTACCTCAGGATTCGTCGGTAAGTTCGCAATTTTCTCAGCTGCGTACGAGAGTGGAAATATCTCGGTGGTTATTGCAGGTGTGCTTGCCTCTGCGATTGCCGCATTCTTCTACATTCGAATCGTAGTCTTGATGTATTTCAACGATCCTCAGGAAGATGGCACATCAGTGATGATCCCTTCACCTGTGACTGCAATAGCAATCGGAGTATGTGCCCTTGCTACTTTGATTCTAGGTATCTTCCCGCAACCAGTAATCAACGTAATTGATTCACTGGCAATTTTTGTTGCCGGTTAAGAGGGTTTAATGGTCACTCTGCCTACGCTCTCAGCAGAGGTTGAGCGCGACCTAATTGCGCGAATGGAAGCGGTGGAGGAGTTTCTCTATGACCATGCCGCTGGTTCACTCCCGTTTGCAACTGAAACTTCACGACATTTGATCTCTGCAGGTGGAAAGAGATTTCGTCCCTTACTTACCCTACTTGCATCTAATTACGGTGACCCAACCCGAGACGAGATTATAAAAGCTGCGGTAGTTGTGGAATTAACCCACTTAGCCACTCTCTATCACGATGATGTCATGGACGAAGCACCACTCCGCCGGGGCGTAGCGAGCGCCAATAAACGCTGGGGAAATTCGGTCGCTATCTTGACTGGTGATTACCTCTTTGCGAAATCATCGCTACTGCTCGCTGATCTCGGTCCTGATGCGGTCCGCCACCAGGCGATGACATTTGAGCGATTGGTAATCGGTCAGATTATGGAGACTCAAGGACCGTCAGTGGGTGAAAATTCGCTTGACCATTATTTGCGAGTAGTTGCCGAAAAAACTGGTTCGCTCTTCGGTCTTTGCGCGCGTTATGGGGGATATTTGTCTGGAGCAGACCCTGAGATAGTTGAGACGCTCGTGAGTTTCAGTGAGGAATTGGGGATTGCTTTTCAATTGGCTGACGATGTAATCGATATCGAAAGTTCATCTAACCAATCAGGCAAGACACCAGGAACCGATCTGCGTGAGGGAGTTCCTACGCTAGTGACCTTATTAGTTCAACGAATGGCTAAACCAGAAGATTCACGATTACTCGAGTTACTCGCCGGTCCTATCACCAATGAGGATGATGTCACCTATGCGCTCAAAGAGTTACGAAACCATCAGGCGCTTAATGAGGCAAAGAAAATCACTATGCAGTACGCCGAGAGCGCGCGGAAGAAATTGGCAACTTTGCCCCTGAATGGAACAACAGAGGGTCTCTTAACTATGTGTGACGCTCTTGTCTCCCGATCTTCCTGAGCGAACCATATCTGTAGCAAGGAAGCTCAGCGCCAACCAGATTGTCAAAAAGCCGATCCATCGCGAACCAGACATCTCTTCATGATTGATGAACACGCCCACAAGGAACATGACCGTGGGAGTGATGTACTGCATTAATCCCAATGTCGTTAAGGGAAGGCTTACGGCTGCATTATTGAATGCAAGAAGTGGCAGGACTGTCGCTAGTCCTGCAGTCGCTAATCCAATAGATATCCATAGCCCGGAACCAAATTGGGCGCGCCCCTCAAACTCAAGGTTTACTAGAAAGATCAGAGCGGGAATTGCTGCAAAAATTGTCTCGATTGCTAAACCTGTAAGCGGATCAACATCTAATTTCTTCTTTATCACGCTGTACATGCCCCAGGTACAAGCAAGGCCGAGTGCGATGAGAGGCAATTGGCCATAGTCATAGGTCAGCGCCCCCACCCCGATTGCTGCGATTGCAACGGCAATCCATTGCAGGACTCGCATTCGTTCACGAAGGATGATCACCCCAAAGGCAACATTCATTAAAGGGGTGATGTAGTAGCCCAGGGATGATTCGACAATTCGATCAACGGTCACCGACCAGATGTAGATTGCCCAATTCCCTGCCACGAGCCCTGCAGTCAGGGCGAGGAGAAAAAACATTCGGGGAGTGCGCAAGATAGCCAGTGCGGATTTGAGTTGGTGTCTAAAGGCGAGTGCAAACCAACAGACGACGAGCGACCAAATTGCCCTGTGCGCGATGATCTCCCATGCGCTTGCAGCGCGCATCCACCCCCAATAGATCGGCAGTGCACCCCAGATGATGTATGCGAACAAGCCATAGAACATTCCACTCTGATACTTGTTCACTTACGTCCTTTGGTTAATGTGAGTTATCGGTAGTTAGTGAATTGAGGCGCAAAGTCCCAACTCTCCGCTTTGACAAGCGCAATCGCCTCTTGCAGGTCATCTCTGCTCTTGGAGGAGACGCGAAGCTCATCGCCTTGGATCTGAGTTTTCAAGGATTTCGGCCCGCTATCCCGAAGGAATTTGGCGAGCTTCTTGGCATTTTCAGTACTTATTCCCTCTTTAATTTTCACAGTGATTTTAAAAAGCTTTCCGGATGGCTGTGGCTCACTTGGGTCGAGATGCTTGAGCGAGACGCCACGTTTTACACATTTCTCCTTGAAAACATCGAGCGCCGCCTTTGCTCGCTCTTCGCTTCCTGATTCGATGGCGACAATATCTGTGCCACTCATCGCAATTTTGGTTTCAGTTCCGCGGAAATCAAAGCGGGTACCAAGTTCTCGATCGGCTTGATTGAGAGCATTATCAAGCTCCATCCGATCTACCTTTGAGACTATGTCAAAACTTGAGTCGGCCATCTCTTCCTCCAATACCGCAAAGTCTATAGGCTTTTTCATATGGCTGTGACCCGCGCAGATGCAGTGCGTCTTGATAAGGAAGATGTTCTTGCTCACTTCGCATCACAATTTTTCGTTGCCGACCCAGAGGTTTGCTACCTTGACGGAAATTCCCTTGGCAGATTGCCAAAGCAAACCCTAGTCGACATCAATTCATTTCTTACCAACGAGTGGGGAAGCAAAGTTGTCGATGGTTGGGCAGATTGGATAGATCAAGCGGAACAAACGGGGGACTTGATTGGAAAGAGCGCGCTAGGTGCTGCACCAGGGCAGGTACTTGCATGCGATACCACTTCAGTTAATCTCTATCAATTATATAGCGCGGCGATAAAAGCCCGTCCAGGTCGTAAAAAAATCATCACTGATTGCGCAAACTTTCCCACCGATAGATACATCCTGGAGGGAATTGCCCAAGATCACGGCATGGAATTAATCATGATTGACAACGAAAACCCTGAAGTTGCCGAGCATGAACAGATCACACCTGAATTACTTGCAGGTTATCTCGATGATGATGTCGCCTTAGTATCGCTACAAGTAATCCAATACCGCTCTGGTGCTCGTTCAGATCTCAAGTCGATTACCGCTTTGGCTCGGACTCACGGTGCACTTGTAGTGTGGGATGCTGCACATGCAATTGGGGCGATTGCTCTCGACTTTGACAAGAATGGGGTCGACTTAGCAGTTGGCTGCACCTATAAATATGGAAATTCTGGACCGGGTGCACCAGCCTGGTTATATGTACGTCAGGAACTCCAGCGCCAGTTGCAGGTGCCGATTCAAGGATGGTTTGCCCAACGTGATCAATTTGCAATGGGTCCGACCTTTCAACGCTCTGAAGATATTCGTGGCTTCCAGATTGCCAGCCCATCAATCATCGGGTTGCGCTCGGTCAACAGCGCCTTCGCCATGATTGCGCAGGCCGGTACAGAGGCGATAGAAGCGAAGGCTCGCGCAGGCACCTCATTGATGGTGGAGTTATATGAGCAATGGTTAGCTCCGCTTGGCTTTGAATTGAAGACTCCGCGAGATCCCGCTCAACGAGGCGGCCACATCACACTGGCGCACCCTGAAGCGAAACGAATAAGTATCACTCTTCGAAAGATGCAGAAAGTCATTCCCGATTATCGAGAGCCCAACCAGATTCGATTGGCGATTTCTCCATTGGCCACCTCCTTTACGGAGGTTTTTGACGGTTTTGCCAGAATTAGAGAGAGCGTAATGGCAGAGGAATACCTGGCAATCGAATCGAGCCAAAGTAGGGTGACGTAATGTCCTTACGCTTTCGTCGCTCAATCTCTCTTATCCCCGGAGTGCGACTTAACTTTAGTAAGAGCGCAATTGGTTTATCGGTGGGGGTACCAGGGGCTCGAGTAAGTATCAATAGCAAGGGCGATATTTATACCTCTGCAGGAATTCCTGGCACCGGGTTGTACAACGTAGAACGAAGTTCAATTCGAGGCTCGAAGTCCTCTCCCTCTAGGCGTACTTCCGGAGAGGAGAATGACGATTTTTATCTGCCACCTAAACCTCCAAAACCGAGTCTCTTTGCTAATAAGCGCGAGCGCGCGTTTTACCGTTTCTTGACGGAGCATTTTGAGGGTGAAAATGTTCCCGTCGACAAGGTGGTTATTGAGCGAGCTATTGCCCTCTCTGAGCAGCATCCAAAAATCAAATACACCTGCTTAGCACTTGCTTGTTTGGCAGGAGCACGTAATGGCGAAAACTTTCCGGACTTAGTCAAGAGCGCAGGGGAGGTGTGGAGTAATCGAAAAAATGCTTTTGGCACCTATGAGGCGCGCAAGTACTTTCCACTACTGAATATGAAGATTCAGATCACCCCTGGAATTTGGTTCGATGAATCATTCTCTGCTTCTGCGTTTGGTTTCATCTACGCCGAGATTCTCCAGGATGCTGGCGATAGCGCGAGTGCCTTTAAAGTTCTGGAGATGCTAGATGCCAATCAGTTGAGTGCAGTCTCAGTGGTGGATATCGAGCTTGCTGAGAAAAAATTTCAAGATGTACTCGATTCCACTGAAGATCTTGAGTTAGAAGATGAAGCAACAGGGATGCTTTTTATCATGCGCGCTGCTGCCCTCTCTGAATTGGGATTTCACGATGGCGCGCTTGAAGCTATTAAAAAGGTGATTGCCAAGCGATCATTGGATGAAGAAGTTCATAATCGAGCGCTTTGGGAGCGCGCCAATATTTACCAGCGACAGGGCAAACGAGGGCAAGCGCTCAAGGAATTAGAGAAGATCGTCTTAGCCGATAGCAAATATCCAGAAGTCATGGAGCGGATTACTGCCCTACGTGCAGAAGATCGATAACAGTTCTGGCGTGTCTTTCATGGAATCCAGGAGAGAAGGATTGAGAATATGAGTTGGCCCCTGGAAGTATCAGTTCCAGGGGCCTTAACTCTTCGCCGGCGCGCATCTCCTTCGGCCTTCACCGCGCGATGTGAGCTGATCCATACATCACATCCACGATGTAACTAGTCTCCTAGTTACGCACAATGGGCGCCTTCTACGGCTCGAACCTTACGTGTACCAACTCCGCGATGATCAGTTGCGTTTTACATTAATATTGCTATTTATGTAGTTGTTATCCGATCCGAGGCTTCACTGATTTCCTTTTGTCTACTCTCAATGAAGTTAGGGAATTTCTACTCCTGCA
>JBEAMN010000050.1:0-20653 GCA_041165945.1 Actinomycetota bacterium | reverse complement strand
AGCGTGAAATACCATGCAGTCGAGCGAGCAAAATTAATATGCGGCAGATGTTCCGAGAAACTTTCTGCGCTTGAGTAATCCGTAGCAACAATCACCTTGCGAGCGGAGATTGTCGAACTCTCCGTTCTCACGGAGAATCCCTTTCCGGAGCGAGTTATCTCGTGGACCCATTCACCACACTGAATAGATTTCAATCGATTACGTAACTCCTGGGAAAGGGCTTGCACGCCACCATCGGGCAGGCCTGGCACTTGGCGATAAAGTGAACGGAGCACACGCCTGGCAAATTTCGCATCCACCTGCGTAAGAGAAGTGAGAAAGACTCCACGGAGAAAGGGCTCAACTATCGCGCCATAAATTTCGCCACTTACTCCGATTCGATGGAGAAATGTTGCTGCGCTCTCCCCTTCTTCGATTCTGGCAACTAAGACTGCACGCAATAGCGAGAAGAAGGGCAACGGATTACTTGCGATACTGGGCAGCGCCCCAACAATTGTTCGTATCTCTCGACGTGGATCACCAAAGAAGCGCCACTGCCCACCGACCATAGCCACCGCGCCCGCTGGGATTGGGTGAAAATGGGTACGAATATCTAGCCGCTCTAATTCGCGATAACCGGGGTTGATGACCTGGAATCCACGATCAATAGTGAATCCATCTATCTCTTGTGACGTGACTCGTCCACCCACATTGCTATTGCCTTCAATCAAATGAACTTGTTGACCGCTCTCTTGAATAGTCAGCGCTGCTCGTAATCCCGCAAGGCCGCCGCCAACAACAACAATCACCGCAGTGATATCTCTCGTGCGATATCGATAAGGCGGGCGACCTCAAGTGCATCCTTAGGTGAAACTGGCATTTGCGCATCACTCTCTATCGCACGCCGTACCTGGAGATAGAAATCAACATAGTTCCCATTCTCGGCAGGGATCTCTTCAAATGAACTGTTATCTCCTCGATGAAGTTTGGCTTGCGATTGGGTGGGTATCGACCATTTCCCGTCATAAGGAATTTCTCCACTCTTGAGCAAAACCTCCTGAGGGTCAAGATCATCAATAACGAGCGTTCCGCCTCGAGCAGATAAGCGCACACGCGGACCTGTGAAACCAGCAACCGCACTTGCAGTGAGATAAGAATCCACTCCCATCAAGTGATGGAGCACGATGATCACATCATCATCGGAAGCGCCACGAATATTGCGCATCGAAGCGAAGCCAACCTCCGCTGGTCCAAAAAGATCAAGCGCTCCAGCAACTAAATGAGTTTGGATATCTAGTAGCCACCCTCCCCCGGCTTCACGATTGCTTGCATCTCGCCATCCGTAATTGGCAATTTCAGGTTTGTATCTTTCGAACCTGGACTCAAAGCGGTGAATTGGACCGAGTGATCGCTCGCGAATCACCCTTTTAAGAGTCAGGGCATCACTATCCCACCGACGGTTGAAGAATGCGCATATCTTTACTCCAGCGCCTTCTGCAGCAGCAAATATCGCTTTGGTTTCTGGTAGATCTCGACCAACTGGTTTATCGATAACAGTTGCCACTCCTGCAGCAATACTCGCCAGCGCCTGCTCGGCATGGACCTGGTTCGCCGAAGAGATGATGACTACATCAAGCGAAGATGCGAGTAACTCGTCCATAGTCGAGACGATTTTCGCGTCAGGAAAATCCTTCTTCGCCTGGGCAATTCGCTCCGGCGAATTGGTGAGGATCACTCCGATTTCAAACCCAGCACCTACTAGTAGAGGCGCATGAAAAACTCGACCACCTAACCCATATCCAACTAAACCAGCTCGTGGTGAACTCAATCGATACCCACCTTGGAGAGTTTGGATGGCCACCAGATCTTCTTACCAAGAATACGAACGAGCGCCGGCACTAAGAGTGAGCGAACCACGATGGTGTCGAGCAATACTCCGAATGCCACTGCAAAACCAAGTTCGGCAAGGAATACCAGTGGTAATACACCGAGGACTCCAAATGTTGCGGCTAACACGATTCCTGCTGAGGTAATCACGCCACCAGTGACAGTGAGTCCGCGAATGACGCCAGCCTTGGTGCCGATCTTCTGTGCTTCTTCGCGAACGCGAGTCATAAGGAAGATGTTGTAGTCAATGCCCAGCGCTACTAAGAAGACGAAGGCAAAGAGCGGGAAGCTGGCATCCGTTCCCTTGAAACCAAAAACGTATTCGAATACCAGAGCACACACTCCTAGTGTGGCGAAGAATGAGAGCACCACTGTTACAAGCAAGAGGGCTGATGCGAGAATGCTTCGTAATAGCAATCCAAGAATCAACGCGATAAGAATAAGAACGATTGGAATAATGACTCGATTATCACGCTTAGATGATTGATCGACGTCGTACCCAATTGCCGTCTGGCCGCCAACAAGACTTCTCTCATTAACGGACTTCGCCGCTTCTCTGATGAGTGGAATGGTGTTCTTTGCCTCTGTGGAGTCAGCGGCAACGGAGAGAGTGGCGTAAAGCAGGACATTGCCGTCTACGACCATCACATCTTTGGTCGGTGTCATCGTGGCCATATCAAAATTGGTGACAGGCACGACCGATGCCACATTCTTAACCTGAGAAATCGCGGCAATTGACTGCTGGAGGTCACTCTCTTTCACGACAATCTCTACTGGAGTACCTTCCCCGCTGGGAAAGTGTTCGCCGAGTTTTTCAAGACCAATCACAGAATCAGGTCGAGTGGTAAACGCATCTGTTTGCGCTAAACCATCAGACTTCAAGGTAAATGAGAAGCCGGCGAAAATCACCAATAAAACTGCGGTACTAATCCAGACGGGCTTTGGCTTTCTATCTACCAAATTGCCAATCTTGGACCACAACCCGGAGAGTTTTTCATCTTCTGAATCAAACTTTGGTTTCTTTGGCCAAAATACCCATCGGCCAACCAGCACCAAAGCCGCGGGAAGTAAGGTGAGCGCAGCGAACATCGCACATGCAATGCCAATCGAACCGACTGGACCTAAGCCTCGGTTACTTGAGAGATCACTCAAAAGAAGGACCATCAGACCAGCGATAACCGTCGAACCCGACGCCAAAATCGGTTCAACCACCCCTCGTAGCGCAACCCGCATAGCGGTAAAGCGCGATCGATGAAGATGGAGCTCTTCTCGATAACGTGAAATCAAGAGGAGCGCATAGTCGGTCGCAGCTCCGAGTACGAGCACATCGAGGATTCCTTGAGTCTGACCATTGAGATCGATGATGTCTGCTTTTGCAAGGTAATAGACGATCATGGTCGCAAAGGCGAGCGCGAGCGCGGCTGTGAAAAGTGGGATGATCCAAAGGAAAGGTGAGCGATACACAATAATCAAAATGATGGCAACGACAATCAAGGTGGTGGATAACAATCGGGTATCAATAGATCCAAATGCGCCAAAGAGATCGGCAAAGATTCCACCAGGCCCCGTGACATGGGTTTCGATTGAATCGCCACTAAAATTCTTCTCTAAGTCCTCACGAATAAAATCGATGATAAGAGGGAGGACAGGTTCATCGTTGACATTCTCGCCAGCAATCTTTGAGTTGAGTTGGACATTTATCAAAACCGCTTTGCCATCGGCAGATGGGATTGCCTGGAGTGGCGCGCCTGCAATGAAGTACTCTCGCAATGGTTTCTTGGACTCAGGGAGAATTTGTTCACTAAGTGCGCTTGCGTAAGAGTTGAGCTTTGCAAAAACTTGCGGATTGCTCTGTGGACTTACATTCCCTACCGCTAAAAGAAGGGTGGGCAACAGGTCAGCGGATTGGTTGGAGAACTTCACCGTTATCTTGCTGGCAATGGTCGATTCGGCGCTCTCAGGCAAGAATGCAGAGTTGTCGTTCTCCTGAACGGTGGAGATCTTGGAGAAGACCGGGCCTGAGATGCCGCCGATAGCGAGCCATCCAAAGACCACGATGATCGCAATCCAAAGACCCTTACGAGCGCGACCGGTTCGGTGCGCGAGCGAAGCTGTATTCATTTCAGTAGACACGGGGTGAAATTCCTCTCAATTTAAGCATCAATCCCTGGGGATGAGCACCGGCAAATCTTAGCGCCAACAGCAGAAATACCTTCGATTCGCCCCTCTTGAGTAGGCTATTGCCCATGGCGGTTGTGACGGATTCACGTTTTCTTGTGCGCCACCTTGGCCTTATTGAGTATGGAGATGCTCTACGCATCCAGCGAGATCTCCACGAAAAAATTCTCAGTGGAGCTGCGCAGTCAACCCTGTTATTGCTCGAACATCCATCGGTCTACACCGCTGGGCGAAGAACGGAAGATCATGAACGTCCCGTAAACGGCGTTCCGGTTATTGATGTTGATCGTGGAGGAAAAATAACCTGGCATGGCCCTGGTCAACTTGTGGGCTATCCAATCGTGAAATTAAAGGAACCGACCAAAGTCGTTGATTTCGTTCGCACCCTTGAGCGCGCTCTCATTGCCACGCTCAAACACTTTGGGATTCAGGGCTATCAGATTTGCGATAACTCTGGTGTCTGGATAAACGATTCGCGAGGAGCGCGCAAAATTGCAGCGATTGGAATACGAGTGGCGAAAGGGATTGTTACCCATGGCTTCGCGCTCAACGTCAATCCGGATCTCACCTATTTCGAGCAGATCATCCCATGTGGAATTCCTGATGTGATTACTACTTCTATGAGCGCTGAACTTGGAAGAGATGTGAGCTTCGAAGAAGTTCTTCCGATTCTCTCAGAGGAATTGGCTATCGAGTTCGAGAGGGTTCTTGCATGAGCGCGCCCGCCCCTGATGGAAGACGGTTGCTGCGAATTGAAGCTCGTAATGCTCAGACTCCCATCGAAAGAAAACCTGAATGGATCAAGACCAAAGCCAAAATGGGGCCGGAATACACAAGCCTTCGCTCATTAGTCGCTGGCGAAGGGTTGCATACCGTCTGCCAAGAAGCGGCATGCCCGAACATCTTTGAATGTTGGGAAGATCGTGAAGCAACCTTCCTTATCGGAGGTTCGGTCTGCACCCGACGTTGCGACTTTTGTAACATCGATACCGGAAAGCCCCTCCCCCTTGATCGCGATGAACCACGACGCGTGGCAGAGTCGGTGGAAAAGATGGAACTTCGGTACGCAACGGTTACTGGCGTTGCTCGGGATGACTTAGATGATGAAGGCGCATGGCTCTATGCCGAAACGATTATCAAGATTCACGAATTAGTGCCGGGTTGCGGCGTTGAAATGCTCGCCCCCGACTTCAATGCTCGACCTGAATTGCTCGAACAGGTCTTCGCCGCTCGCCCTGAAGTATTTGCGCATAATCTCGAGACTGTGCCACGAATATTTCGCCAAATCAGACCGGCATTCACCTATGAACGCTCCCTAGATGTCATCTCACAGGCGCGAAACTTTGGGCTCATTACAAAATCCAATCTCATCCTCGGATTAGGTGAGACGCGAGCAGAAATCGAAGAAGCGCTGGTAAATCTCCATCAAGCAGGTTGTGATTTGATCACCATCACCCAATATCTACGACCCACTGCCAAACATCATCCTGTCGAACGTTGGGTCAAGCCTGAAGAGTTTGTTGAATTGGCCGCTCTTGCAAAAGAGATTGGATTTGCTGGAGTGATGAGTGGACCATTAGTGCGTTCAAGTTATCGAGCGGGAAAGTTATATGCACAAGCCCGCGATGCTAAGCAGGCGATAGCCGCACATGACTGATCGGGTGTACCCAGGAGTCATTCTCGTCGTTCGCCTTCTTTGGAAATACTTGGGCCTGCGATTTATCATCAAAGGTGAGGAGAATATTCCGCGCTCGGGTGGTGCAATTTTGGCAATCAACCATGTTGGCTACCTCGATTTTGCAATCTCAGGAACAGCGGCTTTACCTGCTAAGAGATATGTCCGATACATGGCGAAGAAGCAGATTTTTGATAACAAGATTGCCGGCCCGCTTATGCGCGGTATGCATCACATTAGTGTTGATCGCAATTCAGGGTCGGCATCGTTTGTTGCAGCGCTGCGCGCACTCAAAGCCGGTGAGATAGTCGGCATCTTTCCCGAAGCAACTATTTCGAAAAGTTTCGAGATTAAATCGATGAAATCTGGAGCGGCTCGTTTGGCGATTGGCGCCCACGTCCCTGTCATTCCCACGATTGTTTGGGGAAGTCAGCGAATCTGGACTAAGGGACGAAAGCGAGATTTTCGCAGGAATAAATTCCCGATTTCGATTTATGTCGGCGAACCCTTGGTTTTTACCCGTGAGACAGAGGTAGAGAGCGCCGAAGGGCAGATCAAGTCGGCCTTGGAGAAGTTGCTTAGGAAAGTGCAGGATGAATATCCCGATGAGCACCGTGGCCAATGGTGGGCACCTGCTCGTTTAGGTGGGAGCGCCCCCACCTTGGAAGAAGTCGAGGGCGAGAGAGGGTAACCTTTAGGACATGGCGCGCGAGAAAAAACCACGTAAATCACCAGAGTGGATTAAGACTCTAAAGCAGGCCTATCGCGTAACACGCGAGGCCCGTCCACTCCTACCGGTACTGCTCATCATCGTCTTCGCCCTGGTGATGGCAGTGGGAGTCGGCCTGGGGGTAATCGTAGGAAGAACAATCTACTTCTCGTTGATGACCATTCCTTTTGCCATCATTCTCACCCTCTTTATCTTCTCTCGATTAGCCGAATCTGCCGCCTATTCATCAATCGAAGATCAAGTGGGAGCAGGAGCAAGTGTTCTCATGTCTATTCGTAAAGGGTGGACTACAACAGCTGGCGTTCAAGTCGCACGGAATCAGGATCTGGTACATCGCAGTCTTGGCCGAGCCGGCGTCGTAGTAACTGGCGAGGGAAGTAATGCAGTCCGCGTGATGATGACCGACGAACGACGAAAGATGGAGCGATTCCTCTCAGGAGTTCCAGTTCATGAAGTGCTCGTCGGTGACGGTGAAGGACGAATCCCACTTCGCAAGTTGCAGAAGCACTTCAAGAAACTTCCTAAGAAGTTAACGAAGTCTCAACTTCGGGAGGCAAGGGCGCGCGAGAAATCTATTGGCGGGGCGAAATTGCCGATGCCAAAAGGTCCGCTACCCAATATGCGAAAGATTCCTAAGCGCTAAATTCGCACCGTAGGGATGGTGCGCACCGCGCGATCGTGCAAGCCGCGGCCATGAACGGTAAGCAGCGGTGGTACGACTAAGCAGATAAGTAATGTGCGGATAAGGGTCGGCAGAACCCCGATCTTCATATGGGTATCGACATCCACGATCCGAATTCCTACGACCACTTGGCCAGCCGAACCCCCCAGGAGCGCTGTGAAGAGCGCGACCTCTACGAAGAAAACTGCTAGCTGGAGCCACCCTTGATCTGCGGAGCCTTGGACTATCAACCCGGCGATGAGATAGGCGGCAAACCAATCGAGAATCAGGGCAAAGAGCCTGCGCCCATAGCTGGCAATCGCTATAGCCGGCTCCCCCAGGGCGCCTAGTTCATCGGGATTCTCGCTCACCCCCCAAGAGTACGGGCAACTCTCAAGGTTGACTCCACTAAAGGTAACAATCCCGAAACATGGGGGTTATTCCCGCTTCATGGCTCTGGCCTAGCCTTTCGCTTCGTTGGAGCGCCCTTCACCAGAGACGCTGAAAGGCTCTTCATCCACATGTATGAGCACGCCTCTTAGGTAAACGCTTAAGAGAATGAAAATGGAGGAAGAGATGTTTAAAAGCGCAAGCGAAATCCTTGCCTATATCAAGAAAGAAGATGTCAAGTTAGTCGATGTTCGATTTATCGACCTACCAGGCATTCAGCACCACTTCAATGTTCCTGCTGAATCTTTTGACGAAGCAGTATTCACTGAAGGGTTGATGTTTGACGGTTCGTCAATTCGAGGTTTCCAATCGATTCATGAATCCGATATGAAGCTACTCCCGGTACCAGGGTCTGCATTTATCGATCCATTCCGTAAAGAGAAGACTCTCGTCATTCTCTTCTCCGTACATAACCCAGTAGATAACTCGCCGTATTCACGTGATCCACGTGGCATCGTCGCCAAGGCAGTGGAGTACATGCGCTCGATAGGAATCGCGGACACTGCATTCTTCGCACCAGAGGCAGAGTTCTACGTCTTCGATAGCGTTCGTTTCAAGACCGGAATGAATGAGGCTTACCACCACATCGATTCTTATGAAGGTGCATGGAACACTGGCATCGAATACGACGCAGATGGAACACCGAACCGCGGATATCGCACTCGAATCAAGGGTGGATACTTCCCTGTTTCGCCAACAGACCAATTTGCAGATCTGCGCGATCAAATGGTGATGAACCTTGGAAAAGTAGGACTTCAAGTTGAGCGTTCACACCACGAAGTGGGTACTGCAGGTCAAATGGAGATCAACTACAAGTTCACCGACATCTTGAGCGCGGGCGATGAATTGATGAAGTTCAAGTACATCATCAAGAACACCGCATGGCAGGCAGGTAAGACTGCAACCTTCATGCCAAAGCCGCTCTTTGGTGACAATGGATCAGGTATGCACGTTCACCAATCGCTATGGAAAGATGGCAAGCCGCTCTTCTGGGGCGAGGGCTATGGCGATCTCTCCGATATGGCACGTTGGTACATCGGTGGCTTGCTCAAGCACGCGCCATCACTACTTGCCTTCACCAACCCGACCGTCAACTCCTACCGCCGCCTTGTTCCTGGCTACGAAGCGCCAGTTAACTTGGTCTACTCGGCTCGTAATCGCTCCGCATGTATTCGAATTCCGATTACAGGTTCAAATCCGAAGGCGAAGCGAATTGAATTCCGTTGCCCAGATCCATCATCCAATCCATACCTTGCATTTGCTGCGATGTTGATGGCTGGACTTGATGGCATCAAGAACAAGATCGAGCCACCAAAGCCAGTTGATAAGGATCTCTACGAGCTTGAGGGGGCCGAGGCTGCTTCGATTCCACAGGTTCCAGGTTCACTCGGTGAAGTTCTCGATAACCTCGAGAAAGATCACGCATTCCTTACCCAAGGTGGCGTCTTCGCTCAGGATTTGATTGATACCTGGATTGCCTTCAAGCGCAAAGAAGAGGTCGACTACGTCCGACTTCGTCCACATCCAGCGGAGTTCGAGCTCTACTTCGATATCTAAATCCCTCTAGATCAGAGACCCTCGGCGCCTCATACCGTCGGGGGTCTCTACTTTTTCCGATAAAGTTTTGGCATGGTACGAGTGAATTCCTTGATTGTCTTGGACGCAAGAGACAACATTGCAATCGCTTTGCAGGAACTTCCTGTAGGAATGCGAATCGAACAGAGTGATATCGCGTCCACATTAGAGGTGAAGACCGTCATTCCTCGCGGCCACAAGATTGCGCTAGTGGATATTGCAAAAGGCGAACCCATCATCAAATATGGCGAGCGAATGGGCCATGCTTACCTTCCAATAGTTCGTGGAGCTCACGTACATACCCACAATGTCATTGGCGATCGAGTTTCGACGGAGCCGACAGCATGATCACTGGTTATGCAAATAACTCTCGAGGAGTTGGCGTTCGAAGTCTCCAACTTATCCTTCCCTCCGTTGTCTGCTCAACCCACCTCTCAAAGAAAGTTGCAGAAGAAGTTGGCGCAATAACTTTTTCCCATCAACACGGGTGCGGAATCATCGGGCCTGATGTCGCTGGAGTAAATGAATTCTTTGTTGCTCTTGCTGGGCACCCAAATGTCCAATCCACCCTCGTGCTAGGACTGGGTTGCGAAACTATCCAAGGCAATGAACTTACCGACAGCATCGCAGTTAAGTTCCCCGAGACAAGGTATGTAGTTATCCAAGAGAGCGCGGGTATGACAGGCGCGCTTGAACTCAGCGTTGAAGCGGCGCGCGAGTTGCACGTTGATGCTCCGCACGCTCCCCTTGAGCACTTAGTGATTGGTGTCGAAGGTAACCCTGCGGCGGATTTGCTCGATAGTTTTGCAGATCTTGTAGCAAAGGCAGGACACACGCTCGTCATCTCCAACGATTTCAAAGAACCTTCTCGAAATTTTGCCAAACTTGTCCGCGAAAAGGCTCATGTGATTGCTTCATTCCCCGATGCTAATCAACCCCCCACCGGGCTTCCGCTGATTCCAGTGGTCACGATTGCTAATACTCAATCCCCTCTCCATCAAGCGCTTATCGATGACTTTGATTGTGCAATTGGCACGTCAGCCGCGCAGGTGCTCGAGAAATTGTTGGCTGTCGCCAACGGAGAAGCAAGCAAAGCTGAGGCGAAGAAGATTGGGAATATCGTCGTACCTCGTATGGTTCGGAGCGTGTGATGAGTACCTCTACTCCATCGCTACTTACTGGCTTTCCACGAAAAAATGGAAAGTGGGGCTTTCGCAACTACATCCTCATCCTTCCGCTCCATAATGCGCTCAATCAACTTGCTGAAGAGGTACGGGTAAACCACCCCGCTCAATCAGTAATTACCTCTGTCGCCCATGACTGGAGTGGTGAAATCGATAGCGATTGGGATCGAATCCATCGGGTCTTTTCCGGTTTCGCAGTCAATCCAAATGTAGGAGCGACGATAGTGATTGGCGTGGGCTCAGCAACAGAGGAAGAAATTGTGGAAGCGGCGCGAGCCAAACGCGAGATGCCCATCGCCTATCTCACTCTAAGAGATTCTGGTGGCTTCGATAATTTGCGCCAACGCCTCATGGAGTCGGTCTCAGAAGTCTTTCCTCTGGTTGCATCCATCAAGCGGGAGAGCGCGCCATGGAGTGCGATTGTTCTTGGTCTCGAATGCGGCGGTTCGGATGCATATTCGGGAATTACTGCCAACCCTGCGCTCGGAGTTGCCAGTGACAAATTTGTGGAACTGGGCGGCACCTCGATACTCGCTGAAACCATGGAGATTCTTGGCGCCGAACATCTCCTCGCTGCCCGTGCAAAAACACCTGAAGTTGGGCAAGCGATTATCGATGTCGTTGCTCGATATGAACGTTCCATTACTTATGAGGGAATTGATATTCGAGGAGCGCAACCTAGCCGTGGAAATATCGAAGGTGGGTTGACTACTCTCGAAGAGAAATCACTCGGCGCTGCAAAGAAAGCAGGGAACGCTCCTTTTACAGGGGTGCTCGACTATGCCTACGTTCCTACTGAGCCTGGTCTCTACTTTATGGACACACCAGGGCATGACATCGAACAGTTGACTGGTTTTGCTGCAGCCGATGTCAATATCACCGTCTTCACTACAGGTCGCGGCACACCAACTGGTTCTGCTGTCATCCCAACCATTAAGGCAGCAACCAATACTGAGATGGCTACTGCGCTCCCAGATTTGATCGACTTAAATGCCGGCACTATTGCTGATGGCACCGAAACCCTCGCCGAGGTCGGCGCGCGAATCTTTAATGAAATCATCGAAGTGGCAAATGGCAAACTCACTGCCGCCGAAAAGGGTGGCCACCGCGAATTTAATCTCTCGCGACTATATGGTTCAACTCAATAACGGTTAGAGATTCTCTGCCACAGCAAGTGGGCCAAATTTCCGCACCTGATCAAGATAGCCAGCAATTACAGGCCAATCCTCCTCGTTTATTGGGGCCTGCAAACCCGGAGTCTGCATTACTTGGCGAACTGCGCGATTTGATTCCTCCACTCGTGCCCGATCTAGCAGCCCCTCTGCAAGTGGATCTGTAACAGATAGTCCACTCTGCAAAAATCTAATCCAGAGCGAAATGGCAAAGGCGATGCGCTCCCGAGGTTGCCTTGCCTGATGAAGAGCGTTCATTGCATGAAAGAGTCGTTGCGGCAATTTTGCCGAGCCATCCATAGCGATTTGAGCGCTTCGATGAGCTACTGCGCTATTTCCTATCCGTGCACGTGCTTGTGCACAATATTTCGCTACATCAACGGAGCTTGGGGCTACGAAAGAGTTGGCTAATTGCTCTTGGAGCCGGGTGATAAATCCACTCCACTTCGGCAGCGCAATCGCTTGATAGACATATTCGATTCCGGACAATTGACTAAAATATGCCGTTGTCGAGTGGGCGCCATTAAAGAGTCGCAACTTTAAAGCCTCATACTCCTCCACTTCAGGAGAGATTTCGATTCCAATGTCGGCAAGAAGTCTGTCGTCGGCATGTGGTTCAACTACCCACTGTCGAAATGGCTCGGTAGAAATAAGCGACTCATCACGAATCCCAAATTCACGCTCGAACTCTTCAATTGCAGATGGCGTGATGGCAGGAACGATCCGATCTACCATTGAATTAGGAGCAGAGATATTTGCTAGCCATTGTTGAAAATCCGAATCAAGATCTCGCTGATGTGCACTCGCTAAGAGAACTCTCCGAAGAAATTGGCCGTTGGCTGGTAAGTTGTCACAAGAAATCAGCACGGGCGCAGCGAGGCCGCGCGAAAATCTCAACTGCAGAATATCAAGCAAACGATTAGGCATTGAATCACTTTGTATTCCCGCCTGGTATGCCTTCTCCGTGACAGTGATCGTGATGAGCTTAAGTTCCGGTGAGAGGATTGCTTGAGCGAGCGCTGCGCTATCTAAGCTATAGAGCGAGCCGTCGAGAATCGAACCAATTACTCGTGGATTCTGCCTCTCCCCTTCACGTTCATTGACGGTGTACATGAAATCTTGTTTTCGGAGCGCGTCAGTGACCCGAGCGCTTCGTGGAGATATTCCATAGATGCTCCACTCACCTACCCCGCTACGAAGAGCATCGTCACAGTAAACCGCTTGATGTCCACGGTGGAATGCGCCAAGGCCAAAGTGGATGACACCTATCTTCCTACCGGCGCGGGAATAGTCAGGGGTCAGAGCGTTCACAACCGAAAGAACTCCTTGGAGAGGTGATAGGCAATCTGATCAGCGATAACCGATGCATCCTCTTCGCTCACTCGATGTGAATGAACCAGGTCAGCGAGGTAGCCGGCATCAAATCGACGAGCGACATCATGACGCGCTGGAATTGAAAGGAATGCCCGAGTATCGTCGATAAAGCCCAATGTATTGAGATAGCCAGCGCTCTCAAGCGTTGCATCGCGCCAGCGGCGCATCCCATTAAGGCTGTCATGGAACCACCAAGGGGGCCCGAGCTTGACTGATGGATATGCCCCAGCAATCGGCGCTAGCTCGCGTGAATATGTCGCTTCATCGAGGGTGAAGAGAGCCATCCGAAACTTCTCCGCAAAACCAAAACGGTTGAGCAGTGGCTTGAGCGCGTTGGTGAACTCGGTGCGAGTAGGAATGTCAAAGCCGCGATCGGGTCCGTATTTATCAAAAATAGCTCGAGAGTGATTCCGCGATGAACCTGGATGTAGTTGCATCACCAAACCGTCATCAGCTGACATGTGGGCATGCTCCATCAGCATGACTGCTCGGAAGGTCTGCGCATTTGCCTCCGTGACACTTCCATTTCTGAGCTCGACAAAGAGCGCTTCCTTCTCATTCTCAGTAAGTTCAATCGTCAAGGCTGATGGCGTTCCATGGTCAGTTGCTTTGGCGCCAGCTTCGATGAAACGATCTCGCGCTCTGCGAAGAGCCGCTCGAAATGTAGCGAACGAGTCAATTGCGATGGCGCTACTGGCTTCAAGATTGCGCAGCGAGCTCTGCCAGTCACTACGTTCCGGATCGCTTACATCATCGGGTCGAAAAGTTGGAATCACTCGAGCTTTCAGAGAGGTTGAGTGAAGTGCTCGATGATGTTCGAGCGAGTCACTCGTGCCATCTGTCGTTGCAAGGACTTCAATTCGGAATCTCTCAAATAACTGCTGGGGCAGGAAACCGTCACTTGCAATCGTTTGTGATATCTCCCCGTAGATTTCTGCAGCCGTGGTTTTATTGAACGGGAGGGTAATTGAGAAAATCTCCGACAGAATCTCTTCGAACCAGATCCGTGAAGGTGTGCCGGCAAATGCAATCCAGTTCTCGGCAAGGAGTTGCCAAATTTCCTCTGGCGCGATTGCCTTTTGAGATCTCTGCCCCTTCGTCGGAATATCTAACTGTTCATAGGCAACTCCCACGCTTGCCAACATCCTGGTGATGTAGTGGTCAGGCGTGATAAGCAGCGCGACTGGGTTGGGAAAAGGTTTATTCTCCGCAAGCAGCGCGGGATTGACATGTCCATGTGGAGAAATGATGGGAAATGCGCTCATCTTTCTATAAAGCTCTCGAGCTAATGCAACTGCACCTTCTTGACATCCAAAGTATCTATCTGGATGAAGGTTAGACATGACCTGCTAGCCAATCGAATGCCTCTTCTTGCATCGCTACCGTGAATGAGTGCTGGACGGGATAAAACTCTCCCTTGTACAAACTCGTTTCAATAGATCCATAGTGAGTGCTGAGCCTATTATGTGCAACTGCCATTCCTTCTTTTGTGAACAATTGATCTTCACCACAATATTGCACAAATAATGGGGTCTTCGAGATCATCGCCACCTCTGGCCAATCACCCGAACTGGAAAGGTTAAAGGGAAAGAACATCCAGGAGTGCGGGGTGATATGTTCGTGGAGCATCGATGCGTACGTTGCCATTGCTCCGGTGGATACCACCGCACGTAACTCTGGATTTGTGGCGTGGAGTATGAGCGCGCGACATCCTCCACCCGATAATCCGATGACAGAGATTGGACCAGCAATCTCAGGTAGTTGTTTTGCCACCTCCAGAGCGACTCGATCATCATGGTTGAGGATGCCTGCCATAGTGGCGCCAAAAAGGCTCAGATATTTGTTTAACGATAAAGACTCAAACATGACTGAGAGATTTTCGAAATCTTCGGGTCGAGCAGAGCCGTGAATCTCTTTGATTCGAGGTGGAATCTCTTCGAGTCCAAAACCACGTGAACCCCAAGGGAAGCAATCGTGAACCAAGACCGCAAATCCGCGTTTGGCTAATTCGTTGGCGGGGGCGCGGTCCCCATAGTGATTGCGACGAACCCAGTTCGCACGTTCAGGTAATTGTGGAGCGCTCTTTTGTGCGACTTTCTCTTTACCAAATTCCTTCACATCATCGTGGCTATGGAGATAGAGCGCACCAGGGAATGGACCTTGCGCAGAACTTGGGGTGAGGAGGAACGCTTGCGTAAGAGTTCCCCAGCCAACGCTCCAGGAGAGCGAGGTAACGGTAACTCCTTCGAATTCACTCACCTGTCCCCGAGTGACGACGATATTTTCTGGAATTACGGGAACTGCACCAAGGGAGGCGACCAACTTCTCGCGTGTCAATGGAGTATGTGCTCTAGCGCCGAAGGCAAGGGCTTGGCCAAGTTGCTCCAAGTCGTTCAATCCCATAGAGGTAGCCTATTGACCGCATTTCAGGTTGTAGTTGCAAATGATTTGCAATAACCTTCCCCTATGCATATCCCTGATGGCTTCATCAATATCCCGACAGCCACAACTTCGGCCGCCCTGGCCGCCACTGGCTTGGGTTTTTCGGTGCGAGCCGCCCGCGAGAAGCTCGACGAGAAAGCCGCCCCCCTGGTTGGGTTGGTAGCGGTCTTCATCTTCGCCGGACAGATGATCAATTTTCCGGTAGCCGCTGGTACTTCAGGCCATCTACTTGGGGGCGCTTTGGCCGCGGTACTTGTCGGGCCGCATGCCGCCTCGCTCGCCCTAACGGTGGTGTTGGCAATCCAAGCGTTGCTCTTCGCGGATGGAGGCTTAACCGCACTTGGTCTAAATGTTCTCAACATGTCCGTGGTCGGAGTGTGGGGAGGGTACGGCGCCTTCGTGTTGATGCGGAAAATTTTCCGATATACGCGCACTTCGGTACTTATTGGCTCTGCGGTTGGTGCATTTATCTCCGTGCCACTTGCGGCAACTTTTTTCAGTATTCAATATGCAATCGGTGGGCAGGGAACCTTTGCAGCATCGACAGTTTTCGCAGCTATGTTCACTACTCATCTGCTCATTGGAATCGGTGAAGCAATCATTACTACGCTTACCGTTGGAGCAATTCTCAAGACACGGCCAGATCTAGTTTTTGGAATGCTCAAGGTTCGAAAATGAAGAATAAACGCTTCTATCTTATTGGAACTGCAATCGCATTGGTGATTGCTGGATTTCTCTCATTCTATGCCTCTTCTTCGCCAGATGGGTTAGAGAAAGTTGCCATCGATCTTGGATTCATTGATACCGCGAAAGAATCAGCAGTCGCAGACTCAACCTTGGCTGATTACGGAGTATCGGGTATTCAAAATGAGAGGCTCTCTGTAGGAATTGCTGGTGTGATTGGTGTGATTGCTACAGGTCTAGTGATGTATTTATTTATTCGTCTGATTGGTAAAAAGAAAAATTAATAAGCAAACGCATACTGAAACCCATGGCCATACACATGGTCACAGTGTTGGTGAGCGTCTGTATATCCATCGCCACTCGCTCGTTCACGAACTTCCTGGACATATCAAGTTAGTTGCATTCTTCACCTTCATCATCATTGCAGTTCTTACCCCTATTCAACAGTGGCAATCTTTTGTCGGCTACTTTCTTATCATCTTTATTACATTAGCGATTTCAAAGTTACCTGCCCTCACGCTTGCCAAAAGAGCGACCATAGAATTCCCCTTCATCATTTTTGCCCTGCTTATGCCATTTACAGCTGGTGGAGAGATGTTCGATGTTGGCCCAATAAGTCTCTCTCGCGAGGGGAGTATTGCCGGTTTGAATCTCATTACGAAAGCAACCCTCGGGGTCTTCTGTTCAATGATTCTTGCCGGTTCGACAACTGCACATTCGTTACTTGCAGGATTTGTGCGAATAAAGACCCCATCACTTTTCGTGCAGATAGCCGCCTTCATGATTCGCTATCTCAACGTCATCAATGACCAGATGACCCGCATGAAAGTCGCTCGAGAATCGCGAGGCTTTCATGCGAAAGGTATTCGTAGTTGGCCGATATTTACCTCAACCCTGGGCGCTCTCTTCATTCGTTCCTACGAGCGCGGCGAACGAGTTCATTTAGCGATGTTGTCCCGTGGATACGCCGGAACCCTTTCTTCGCTATCAGTCGAGAAGGTTCGGCCTACACACTGGCGAGCGGGTCTGATCTTCCCTTTTTTGGCAGCGCTCTCCTACATACTCGGTAGAGTTCTCTTCTTATGATGCCAAAACCAAGTGTGCATGTAAGCGCACTTCATTATGCCTACCCAGATGGGAACAAGGCGCTCAATGGTGTTGATCTCACGATTACAAAAGGTGAACGAGTTGCGCTGCTAGGTCCCAATGGCGCGGGCAAAACCACTTTGGTGATGCATCTCAATGGAATTCTCACTCCCACATCTGGCACTATCGATATTGGCGAATTTACTCTCGATGAAAAGGATAAAGAGGTCACCAAAAAGGTCCGCGAGAAGGTGGGAATCGTCTTTCAGGATCCTGATGATCAACTCTTCATGCCTACTGTTTACGAAGATGTCGCATTCGGACCCACAAATATGGGTTTGCCAAGTGAGGAGATTGCACGACGTAGCACCAGGGCGCTTGAGATGGTCGGGATGATTGAACTTAAAGATCGAGCCCCACATCATTTATCGTTCGGACAGCGACGACGAGTGGCTGTTGCAACTGTACTGGCGATGGAACCTGAGATTTTGATCCTCGACGAGCCATCATCAAACCTGGATCCAGCCTCTCGACGAGAACTCTCAGAAATCCTTCTTAGCCTTGATGTCACGATACTTATGGTCACTCATGACCTTCCTTATGCTTTCGAGCTTTGTCAACGTGCGCTCATTCTCAATCAAGGCAGCATTGTTGCTGACGATTTGACGGTAAATATTCTCCGCAATGAAAAATTGCTAACAGCTAATCGCCTAGAACTCCCGCATGGATTTTCTTTTTAGACGAGATTTAGTCTAAGAAAAAATCGAGAAGAAAGTCTTTCGTACCAGGCACTACTGCGTACTTATCGAGGTCGGTAATTCCAATGCTGGCCAGGACTTCATCGTCCACTAAGAATTCTCCAGTTCGTTCGGTTCCAGTCAGAATGACATGGGCAGCATCAGCAAGAATCTCGGGTGTACGACATGCAGCGGTATCTATCCCTGGGATCATCTGCAACGCTGCCGTGTCGATTGCAGTCCGCGGCCACAAGGCATTGACCTTGATACCGTCGCGCTTGAGTTCATCGGCAAGGCCCAATACGCACATGCTCATTCCATATTTAGCCATCGTGTAAGCAAGATGATTTTTAAACCACTTAGATTTCATCGATAGCGGTGGAGACATCATCAAGATCTGTGGATTTCTCCCTGCCGCTGCCGATTCTTTGAGGGCTGGAATTGCCGCCTGAGAGGTGAGGAAAGTTGCGCGGACATTGACCGAGAACATCAGATCAAATCTCTTGGCTGGAGTTTGGAGCGTGGGTGTGAGATTGATGGCTGAGGCGTTGTTGATCAGGATATCAAGACCCCCAAACTCCGCTACCGCTTTCGCAACTGCTTCTGAAATTTGTTCTTCATCACGCAAGTCACATTGGATAGGTAGCGCTCGGCCACCAGCGGCCTCTATCTCTTGAGCGGCGGTAAATATAGTTCCTGGAAGTTTTGGATGGGGTTCGGTGGTCTTAGCTGCGATGGCAACCATCGCGCCATCTTGGGCAGCGCGTTTTGCAATTGCTAATCCGATACCTCGAGATGCTCCCGTGATAAATATCTTCTTGCCGGCCAGATTTGCTGACATATATCCCTACTTCCCTCGCTTCATCAAAAATTTCATAAATGCTTCGCGCGCTTCATCGCTCGCCAGCGCCGCGGTAAAGAGCTTCGCCTCTTCCGCCATGACTGCAGTCAACTGCTCCTTATGATCCTGGCGCAACAAGCGCTTTGTCTCGCGAATCGCAGTTCGAGGTTGATCAGCAAGATGCTTCGCCCTCTCTCCTGCTCGGACTGCAACCTCTTCCTCATCGACCACTTCGTTGATGAAGCCGGCTTCATAACCGCGTTGCGCTGAGAAGACTTCGCCCAACATAAACATTTCGGCGGCGCGCTGATGGCCAGCAATTAATGGCAAGAGATAGGAGGAGCCAGCTTCTGGCACTAGGCCAAGGTTGACGAACGGCATGGAAAGCTTCGAATTCCTCCCTGCAATTACAAAATCGCAATGAAAGAGCATCGTGACGCCTACACCAACTGCGCGCCCGCTAATAGCCGCTACGAGTGGCTTGGAGAAATCTCGAATCGCGGTAAGAAAATGCCAGACTGGTGATTCATCTCCCGTTGGTGGGTGCTCGAGGAAATCATTGAGATCATTACCTGAGGTGAAGTCATCGCCCTCGCCATAAATCAGAACGCTGCCAATTTCATCATCGCCGTTGGCGCCGTTGATTTCACGCGCAAGGGTGGCATACATCTCTCGGGTTATGGCATTTAGCTTCTGCGGACGATTGAGTCCAAGCGCCAGAACACCTTGGTCTCTGGAGATAGCAATATCAGAGGTCGACATATGAATCTTCTCGCTTATCTTTCGATAGTTCCAGCGATGAATTCTTCGGTCCGATTACGAGCGGTCTCGTCGGAATATTGCTCAGGAGGTGACTTCATAAAATAACTTGAAGGCGAGAGAAGTGGTCCACCGATTCCTCGATCAAGACCGATCTTCGCGCATCGCAACGCATCAATGATGACTCCTGCCGAGTTTGGCGAATCCCAGACTTCAAGCTTGTATTCAAGATTAAGTGGCACATCACCAAATGCTCGTCCTTCTAAGCGAACGTATGCCCACTTGCGATCATCAAGCCATGAGACGTAGTCGGATGGTCCGATATGTACATTCCCTTCGCCCATGTCGTGGTCGAGCTGTGAGGTCACCGACTGCGTCTTAGAAATCTTCTTCGACTCCAGACGGTCACGCTCGAGCATATTTTTGAAATCCATATTTCCACCGACATTTAACTGCAACGTACGATCAAGATGGACGCCGCGATCTTGGAAGAGTTTGGCAAGAATGCGGTGGGTGATAGTTGCACCCACTTGGCTCTTGATGTCATCTCCGACGATTGGCACCTTTGCATCGCTAAATTTCTTTGCCCAGACTGGATCAGAGGCAATAAATACCGGGAGAGCATTTACAAATGCGCAGTGCGCATCAATTGCTGCTTGAGCGTAGAAACGAGTTGCATCTTCAGATCCGACGGGAAGATAGCAAATCAGAACATCGACCTTCTTCTCCTTGAGAGATGCGACCATGTCGACTGGTTGCGCATCGGACTCTTTGATGGTCTCTTTGTAGTAACGACCCAATCCATCAAGTGTGGTGCCGCGCTCAACGATGACACCGGTCTTGGCAACATTGCAGAACTTGATGGTGTTGTTCTCGCTAGCCCACATCGCATCGGCAAGATCAAGGCCAACCTTCTTCGCGTCGACATCATAGGCAGCGACAAACTCGATATCGCTGATGTGATAGCCGCCGATGACTGCGTGCATCAACCCGGGGATTTCCTGGTCTACTGCAGCATCTTTGTAATAGGTCACACCTTGTACAAGAGAATTGGCGCAGTTTCCTACACCAACAATTGCTACTCGGATCTTGCTCACTGGGATTTCCTCTCTGCTTTGATCATTTCATCGAGCCAGGCGATCTCTCGCTCAGCTGAATCAAGTGAGTGACGGCGCCACTCAATGAAATATTTATCGAGACCAATCGGCGAGCGCTCAAGCTCGTGGCGAAGGAGACCGC
>JBEAMN010000049.1:0-8718 GCA_041165945.1 Actinomycetota bacterium | reverse complement strand
AAGATGTTCCCCGTGGAGTACTTAGCCAAGAAGATGTCGATAGCGCAGCTAATGCAGGTTTCTTTGGCGCTCCAATCGCTGCGACATTCTTGATGGGTGCGAATGACATTGTGAAATTGGGCGGCACTCCGGCAACTGTAAAAATCATTACATTAGTGATGATTATTTTGATGTCAGCTTCAACATTTATTACGCAACGACAACTTATGGTTAAGGGAATGCCTAAGAATGATGGCCAACCCAACATGATGTTGCAACAACAGAAAATTTTGCTTTACCTATTCCCGATTATTTTTGCAGTAACTGGAATCAACTTTCCCGTTGGAGTTTTGTTGTATTGGTTAACAACAAATCTTTGGACAATGGGTCAGCAGTTCTATGTCATCAAAAGAAATCCCACCCCTGGCTCACCTGCCTACTTTGAATTAGAGGCAAAGCGTGCGAAGAAATCTGGAGTTACTCCAACGCCTGCCGGCGATGAGGTAACGAATAACGGATCGGTAGCGGTAGAGGAGCCAAAGGGGCAGCGCCAACAACCCAAGCGCGAAAACAAAGGTAAGAGCAAGAAGAACAAGAAGAGGCGTTGAGAATCACCACAAATAACCTAAAACATGACAAAAGTGTGCATTTAGCCCAGAAATGGGAGTTTGGAGAGGATCCATGGCCGAGAAGAGTCTGATTGCCCGCCTTGAGGAAGAGGGCGATAGAGGGGCGGATTACTTAGAGGCGCTCCTAGATATCGCCGATCTACCTGGCGATATTGATATTGATGTCGAGAATGATCGAGCAGCGCTGGCAATTGTGGGTGGGGAGTTAACTCATCTCATTGGGCGCGAGGGCGAGGTACTTGAGGCTCTTCAGGAGCTGACTCGCATGGCGGTGCAGCGGGAGACTGGAGAGCGCTCACGATTGATGTTAGATATTGAGGGTTTTCGTTCAAAGAAGAAGGATGAACTTCGCGCCCTTGCTGAAAGTACAGCGGAAGAGGTTAAGAAGAGCGGAGTTTCGGTTGCCCTTAAGCCTATGAATGCCTTTGAACGGAAGGTTATTCATGATGCGATTGGGGAGTTGGGCCTCTCCAGTGAATCTGAGGGTGAGGAGCCAGAGCGATATATCGTCGTTCTCCCCGCTGAGTAATGGCCCCAGAAATCCAGGTTTCACGGGAAACATTTGAGCCCTATGCCCTTCTTCTCCAGAGGGAGGGGGTGGAGCGAGGGTTAATTGGCCCCCGAGAGGGGGAGCGGATCTGGGAGCGCCACATTTATAACTGCCTCCCCCTAGCCACCCTTATTCCAGCGGGGGCCCGTGTGGTCGATATTGGGAGCGGTGCGGGTCTTCCGGGAATTGTTCTTGCCCTCGCGCGCCCCGACATCTCGGTACTTTTGCTGGAGCCCCTCGAGCGGCGGTGCGCCTTCCTTCGAGAGGCGATTGATCACTTAGCCTTACAGAACGTCACCCTGGAGCGGAAAAAAGCCTTGGATTATCAAGGAAAATTTGATGTGGTCACCGCTCGAGCCGTTGCTCCAATGGATCGATTGCTCGCGTGGAGCTGGCACCTACTCGCTCCCGGCGGCCGAATTCTCGCGATGAAGGGCGATCGGGCGGAGGAAGAGTTGGCCCAGAGTCCGCTCTCGCGCTACCAAGGGGCCAGTGGTGAGATCTGTGAGGCGATCCTTCCCACCGGTGGGTGCAAGGTGATTTCCATAGCGAAGGCTGGTTAACTGCGCTCTATGAGCGCCACTGTTTCCCGTGAAACAAAGGTTGTCGTTGGCACTCGCCGACTCAAAGAGTCGATGCTCCCTCGCGATGGAGTTCGGATTATCACTGTGGCCAATCAAAAAGGGGGCGTAGGCAAGACGACGACTGCGGTCAATATTGGCGCAGCCCTTGCAATGGGTGGTCTAAAGGTCCTGCTCATTGATTTAGATCCGCAGGGGAATGCCAGCACGGCATTGAGTATTGATCACCATGAGGGGGTTCCAGGTAGTTACGAACTTCTTGTAGATGGAATTGATATCGCATCGCTCCGACAACGGGCTGAGGGATATCCACGGTTCGATGTCGTTCCAGCGGGGGTGGATCTCGCCGGAGCTGAAATTGATCTTGTTGAATTGGAGCGACGCGAATTTAAATTGCGAGACGCAATAGAAAAACTTATCCGTGACGATAGAGATAATCCTTACGACTACATCATCATCGATTGTCCACCAAGTTTGGGTTTACTTACACTCAACGCTTTGATTGCTGCTAATGAATTATTAATTCCCATTCAATGTGAATATTACGCCCTCGAGGGATTAACCCAACTAATAAAGATCATTTCATTGGTAACTGAAAATACCAACCCAGAACTTCGTATAGGCGCAATTCTTTTAACAATGTTTGATGGTCGAACTCGTCTTGCACACGATGTTGCGAGCACTGTTCGTTCTCATTTTCCTGAATACGTTTTAACTACAGTTATTCCGCGCGCGGTACGTGTAAGTGAAGCGCCCTCATATGGTCAAACTGTGATGACATACGACATGTCATCACCTGGCGCTCTTGCATATCTTGCAGCGGCACGTGAATTACATGAGAAGGGTCGAAAGTAATGAGCACGCGTAAAGGCGGACTTGGTCGTGGGTTAGGTTCGTTAATTCCTGCGGGCGAACCGAAACAACTTTCATCAGTGGTTGCTGGCGTATCAGTCGATGTAGCAAATCTCAACAGAGTCTCTATCAACTCAATTTCGCCTAATCCACGTCAACCACGAACTGTTTTTGATGAAGAGAAGATGGGAGAGTTGATTACATCTATTAAAGAGGTAGGTGTGCTTCAACCCCCTGTCGTTCGAATAGTAAGTGATGGGCGTTATGAATTGATTATGGGTGAGCGACGTTGGCGCGCTGCGAAAGCGGCAGGCCTTACTGAAATACCAGTGATTATTCGACAGACGCCCGATGATCAATTGCTTCGCGAAGCGCTACTAGAGAATATTCACCGTTCAGAGCTCAATGCTTTGGAAGAGGCAGCTGCATACGAACAGCTTCTTAATGACTTTAATTACACCCATGATGAATTAGCCCAAAAAATAGGGCGTTCTCGCCCCCATATCACCAATACATTGCGATTACTTCAGCTGCCACCGAGCGTACAACGACGAGTAGCTGCTGGCGTGATATCTGCTGGGCATGCGCGGGCGCTGCTCGCTCTTGGTGAATCGGCGGCGATGGAACGTTTAGCCAATCGAATTGTCACCGAAGGATTAAGCGTTCGCGCGGTCGAAGAGATTATTTCAATCGGGGTTAAAGGTGGAAAGAAGAAGGTTCCCTCGGGTAAGGACAGAAGCGTCTCGCCAGAACTAGCTGAACTTGCTGAGGAGTTAGGAGATTTCTTGAACACTCGAGTCACTATCGACAAGGCAACTGGAAAGAGCAACGGCAAAATCATCATCGAGTTTGCATCTGGAGAAGATTTACGTCGGATTATCGAAGAGATTGAAGGGTAAAAATGGCTAATTTCGAAGCAACGCCAATAAGTGGATCAAAGTCTGGACTTGGTGAGGGCACGCTCTGGGATGAAAGACGTGAGAGCTTCCTCTGGGTAGATGTATTAGATGGGTACATCAAGGAGTACCTACCGAAAAGCAAAGAGGTAGTTGCTCATAAAGTAGGCGACTTTGTTAGCTATGTCGGAAAGAGAAAATCTGGTGGCTATGTCATAGCGCTTGGGAATCGTCTCGCTACGACAGATAACAATTTTTCCATAGTAGATGAAATTGATATGCACATTGATCGCAAAGTTGGACAGACCAATGATGGCAATATCGATCCTGCGGGCCATCTTTGGATTGGCGTTGCAGAGGCGCTCGCCGGTTCAAAAGCGGGGGATTTGCGCCGCATAGATCATCGTTTTGGTTCAAGTACCCATCGAAAGGATGTGCAGATATCCAATGGAATTGATTGGTCCTTAGATGGATCAATCATGTATTACATCGATTCCGCCCCCCGAGAAATTTCACGTTACCAATTCGATCCTGTTAAAGGAGAGATTGTTCGAGAGCTCTCTTCGATTGATGTAAGCGATGTGACGGGCGTTCCTGATGGAATGTGTACTGATTCATTGGGCAATCTTTGGGTCGCTTTCTGGGGGTGTGGCCAGGTTCGCAACTATTCGCCTGATGGGGAGGTGCTCAACATAGTTCAGGCCCCAACAGCGCTAACCACCTGTCCATCCTTTGGTGGCGATGACCTTAAGACCATGTTTATCACTTCGGCGCAAGATCACTATCAACCAGAGTTCGCATTTAATGCCAACGAGGATAAATATGGCGGAATGTGTTTTGAGGTCGAACTTCCGATTGCTGGCAAATTGGATAATTACTTTTTAGGGTAATTACTTCACCGCTTTAGCGCTCTCGCCACCGCGTCGCGCTATCTCTTCTTTCACTACATTTCCTAGTGCGGCAACGCCTTGTCGGATTCGCTCTGGCGTGGGGTGGCAGTACGAAAGGCGCATCTGCCAACTTCCAAATCCATCTGCATAAAAGGCAGTGCCTGGCACGTAAGCCACTTTCGCTGCGATAGCGCGCGGGACGAGAAGTTTGGTATCAATCTCGGGGGGCAGAGTTACCCAGACATAAAAACCACCCTTTGGCTTGGTCCAGGTTGCGCTCGCCGGGAAATGAGCATCGAGTGTTTCGAGCATCGCATCACGTCGTTCTTTATAGAGTGAACAGAAAGATGCGATTTGATCTCGCCATGGCTCATGGGCGAGGTAGCTTGAGATGGTCAGCTGCGCGAAATTTGATGGACAGAGAACCGATGATTCATTGGCGATAATCAATTTCTCTTTTACGCCCTGAGGCACGAGCGCCCAACCAACACGAAGTCCAGGAACAATAGTCTTGGAAAAAGATCCAAGATAGATGACATTCTCATGGTCTTCAGCGCGCATAGCATTTGGAACTTGCCCATCAAAACCAAGTAAACCGTAAGGATTATCTTCAACGACAAATATCTCTGCTTCTCTACAAATATCTAGAATTTCAGTGCGGCGCGAGGCGGGCATTGTCACACCTGAAGGATTTTGGAAATTAGGAATGCAATAGAGGAATTTAATCTTTCCACCAGCAGCGCGTACTTTAGTAATCGCCTCTGAGAGGGCGCTAGGAATCAATCCTTTATCGTCCATAGCGACATGAACAACTTGTGATTGATACTGCGCAAAGACACCAAGCGCTCCTACATATGATGGCGCTTCAACAAGAATTACATCGCCTGGATCGATAAAAATACGGGTAATCAAATCGAGCGCAGCTTGAGATCCGGTGGTGATGACAACGTCATCGCTCTTGGCACGAACTCCTTCAAGCGCCATCATTTCGCATATTTGCTCACGTAGTCGCGGATGGCCCTGGCCGCTCCCATACTGCAACGCCTCTTGTCCATTATCGAGAATCAACTTCTTCACGACATCGGCCATCATCTCCATGGGAAGCGCAGAGAGATTTGGCATTCCACCCGCAAGCGAGACTATTTCAGGGCGAGAAGCGACGGCGAAGAGCGAGCGGATTTCACTAGGCACCATTCGCGCGGCGCGACTGGCATAGCGCGCTGTGAGGTTCTCCTCATGGGGTACCAATTTGGACATAGGCGAACTTTACCCTGCCAGCACCAGAGGAGAATCCACCTTTTATTGGATTATTTCCGTAAGCCAGCTTTTCGAAGATCTGCAATCGAAAGCGTGCCCGTTGCGGCATCTTCCTCAACTGCTAAATACAGTCGTTGAATAGCAACTACAAGCGCTTCAGCGAGCGTATCTCGAAATGTCGCCCGAGCCAGTTTGGTCGCATCCGATTCATTGGTGAGATAGCCCAGATCAACTCGGACTGCGGGAGCTTTAGTCAGGCGGAGCAATTCCCATGTTCGTGCATGAGTTCGACAATTCACTAGGTCGGTTCGTGCTGAAATTTCACGTTGTATCAAAGTCGCCAGTTTCTCACCTACGACTGAATGAACTTCGTGTGCTTCGCTTCCGTAGTAGTAAGTTGCTACACCAGAGGCAATTGGATTGTGGTGATGCTCTAGATGGAGCGAAATGAGAAGATCTGCGCCACTTCGATTTGCAAACTCAATTCGCTCTACCTCAGAAGGGTTCGTCTCTTTTCCGCGCGTGAGGAATGTTCTGACTCCCAGCGCATTGAGGCGCCCTTCTAGACGCTGCGCAACATCTAGAACAATCTGAGCCTCATTTAATCCAAATGCTTCGCATCCTTTTGCGCTACCACCGAAACTAGGGTCAAGTACGACAACTTTTCCGTTAAGCGCTGGACCGCGTCTACGAACTAGATACTCATCGCGCAAGTGAGATGGTGCTCCACCTTTGACGGTACCAGTTAGTCGAATCAGTGCTTTATATGTTCCTACCCCAGCAATGCCATCTGCTGATAAGCCGACCTGCTTCTGAAATTCTCGTATTGCCGATTCGGTGAGCGGACCATAAATGCCATCGATGCGCCCACAATCAAAACCCATTTCAGTCAATCGTTGTTGCAAAGTGGTGACATCATCCCCACGCATCAACGCACCAGGGGTAACGGAGAGATTCCGATCACCTAAGCGCCAGCGCGCCTCTTCAAGAGCAAGGTAGGTACCTCTGGTCAAAATGCCGGTTGCCGATAAACCGCGGCTTTGCTGGAAATGGGCAAGAGCTGCCATCACATCTCCATCAAAAGTGGTGGGAGAGTTGCGAAGTAAACCTAAGCGAGCAAGCGATGCGATGACCTCGGTGACAACCTGACTGCTATCACCCGGCTTTGCAAGCGCCTCATCGACCACGGCTTAGATAAAACCCTCAAGTTCCTTCATGATTGCTGGCTTGGGGCGTGCGCCGATAATCGTTTTTACGACCTGACCATTAACGAAGAGATTCATAGTAGGGATAGAAGTAATTCCATATTTGATGGCAATCGCACTCTCTTCATCAGTATTGAGTTTCACGATTTTGATCTTCGCAGAGTGCTCGGTAGCAATCTCTTCGAGTATTGGAGCCACCGCTCGACATGGACCACACCACTCGGCCCAGAAATCTACAAGTACTGGTGTACTGCTCTTTAATACTTCGGCATCAAAAGTTGCTGTTGTCACTGCCTTTGTTGCTCCCATGGCTTACCCACTCTCTCTATGTATATAGTGAAAACTCTAGTGCCCCGATAGAAATCGTTCAGCATCTAAGGCTGCCGCGCAGCCTGAGCCGGCTGCAGTAATTGCTTGACGGTAGGTATGGTCGACAAGGTCGCCGCAAGCAAAGACCCCACCTAAGTTTGTTGCCGTTCCCGCCCGACCTGCACCGCCAACAATCACATATCCCTCATCATCAAGCGTGACTTGGCCTTTGATTAACTCACTACGAGGATCATGGCCAATAGCAACAAATAATCCAGTCACCTCGAGAGTGCTCTCATTTCCATCAACGGTATTTCGAATTCTTAATCCAGTGACTTTATCTTCACCAAGCACATCAATTACTTCGCTATTCCAGAGAAATTCAATTTTGGAATTTGCCTTCGCTCGATCTGCCATGATTTTTGATGCACGTAAAGTATCTCGACGGTGAACCAGAATAACTTTGTCAGCAAAACGAGTGAGGAAATTTGCTTCTTCCATGGCGCTATCTCCCCCACCAACCACAGCGATTGTTTGGTTTCGGAAGAAGAAGCCATCACATGTAGCGCACCAAGAAACACCTCGACCTGAAAGACGCTTCTCATTTTCGAGTCCGATTTCACGATAAGCCGAACCGGTCGCAAGGATTACTGCTTTTGTGTGAATCTCATTGCCGCTGCCATCCTTGAGAATCTTTATTTCGCCATCGAGTTTCATCTCGACAATGTCATCAGTAACAATCTCAACATCAAAACGGGCCGCTTGCTTTCGCATATTTTCCATGAGATCTGGACCCATGATGCCTTCAGGAAAGCCCGGGAAATTTTCGACATCGGTCGTGTTCATAAGCGCACCACCGGCGGTGACAGATCCCTCATAGAGCAAGGGCTTAAGTTGTGCGCGTCCGGCATAGACCCCTGCGGTGTACCCAGCTGGCCCTGAACCGACAATGACAACTTCTCTAAGAGTGCTCACAGGGCTCATACTATCGAGAACGCTCGGGGCTCTCGCGCTATTCCGAGCGACGACGAAGTCGAGCCATGATTTGGCGATAGAGCAATGTGATTTCCTCCACTTTCGCCAGCATTCCTCCATATATATATGTCAGGGCGAAGATGAGAACTCCCAGTGTCAGCGCGATTGCATTGCTAACCCAACTGCTGCTTGTCAATTCAGTAATCAACAGGAAGATCGCAAAACTCGGAATAATGGCAATACTCGATAAAAGTAGGAGCTTTCCATGAGTACGGAATAAATCCTTCTTGGGAAATCTACCAATTCGCTTTTCGAGCGCTCGAAGCGAGAGAACTGTGCCGACGATGTTGCTTACTCCAAGAATTATTGCCAGTGCAACAGTTACATATTGGAAAGGAATGACATATTCAGCAATAAGTGCCAATAACATCATGGAACCCGTAGCAAAAATATTTATGATGAAAGGAGTTTTAGTATCTTCATATGCGTAGAAGCCTCGCAACAAAAGTGGCATCGTGCTAAAGGGAATGAGACCAATTGCAAATCCACTTAAGACCAAGCCGATTTGTCTGGAGTCAGCGGCGCTAGTTCCTAT
>JBEAMN010000048.1:0-8676 GCA_041165945.1 Actinomycetota bacterium | reverse complement strand
AACGCACGTCTCTCAGATACGACGCAGAGCGGTTCAAAGGTCGCATTGAGGACTAGGGCGTTAGGCATCACTACTCCCCTCTGGAACTCGGGAACCACCCGATGGCGATATCTTGCTGAGGAATGTTCGAGAACTCCAGCATTGACGCGTGGAAATACCTTAAAAGTTCGTAACTATTAGGCGACTTTTCCCTAGGCTAAAGGGGTGAGGTATCCCCCGGCTCGTCGCGATTCAACGAGCGAGCTCCATTTCGGCCGTATGGTTGCCGACCCCTACCGCTGGCTTGAGCCAGGCGATAGCGATGATGTACGTGAGTGGTCGATGGCCCAAGAGGGGCTATGGCAGAGTCAGATTTCCGAACTCTCCGGGCGTAACTACTGGAGCGAGCGGCTCCGCCAACTTCTCGGAGCCGGCTATCGCTCTACACCAAGTTGGAGAGGGACACGCGAATTCTTCATACGCCGAAGCGCAGCGGAAGAGTTGGGGATTCTCTATACACGTAAAGATTCTGAGAGTGAGATTGAGGTTCTCATTGATCCTCTGGCAATCAATCCTGGTGGAACGACAACTTTAGATTCTTGGCAACCCTCGAAGGAGGGCGATCTACTTGCCTATCAACTCTCTACCGGTGGAACAGAAGAGAGCACGCTTTATGTAATGGATGTTGAGACGCACGAGGTTATCGATGGTCCCATTGATCGCGCGCGGTACTCACCTATCGCCTGGTTACCAGGGGGTAAAGCTTTTTACTACGTGCGCAGACTTGCACCTGAATTGTTGAAAGAAGAGGAGCGGGCATATCACCGCCGCGTCTACTTCCATATCGTTGGCACCAATCCTGATAGTGATGTAGAAATTTTTGGTTCCGGTCTTGAGATGACGAATTACTACGGAGTCTCACTCTCTATGGATGGGCGTTGGTTGACCTTGAGTGCCAGCGCTGGCACCGAACCGCGTAATGATCTCTGGCTCGCCGATTTACATACCTCCTCGCCCAGCGCACCAAAATTTATTTTGATTCAGAGCGCAGAGAGCGATGCACAGACCTCTCTCGAACCGCTCCGCGATGGTCGTATCCTCATCGGTACTAACTTCGATGCCCCGCGTGGACGAATCTGCATCTCTTCTCCCACAACGCTTCTCTCCGTCGGTGAATCTGCCGAATGGCGCGACCTGGTCCCTGAAGATCCGGAAGCAGTTTTAGGTGGCTGGGCGGTACTTGATGGTCCGCTGATGCCGGCAAGTATGTTGCTAGTTCTCTGGAATCGTCACACCGTCAGCGAGATTACTGTGCATTCGCTCGAGACTGGCGAGAGACAGAGCACTATTCCCCTGCCAGGTTTAGGAACAATCACTGGAATCGCTGTGCGTCCTGAAGGTGGCCACGAAGCTTGGTTTGGATATACCGACCATGTCACTCCGCCAACAATTTACTCGTTTGATGGACGAACATTGGAAGTTAAGAAATACGCTGACCCTCCAGGAGTGGTCACTCCGCCAAAAGTATTCGCCCAACTGATTACCTACACTTCATTCGATGATACGCAAGTGCGGATGTTCATTCTCTCCTCGCAAGAGAGCGCAGATACACCACGCCCCACCGTCCTCTATGGCTACGGTGGTTTTGGCGTGGGATTAAATCCCACCTTCTCTGCCACCGCGCTCGCTTGGGTTGAGGCGGGTGGTGTGTGGGCTGTTGCCAATATTCGCGGAGGCGATGAGGAGGGAGAAGAGTGGCATCGCCAAGGTATGCGCGGTGAGAAACAGAATGTTTTCGATGATTTTATTTACGCTGCTCACTATCTGATTAATTCTGGTTGGACATCCCCCGAGCATTTGGCAATCGAAGGTGGGTCTAATGGAGGGTTACTTGTTGGCGCAGCGCTCACTCAGCGACCTGATCTATTTGCTGCCGTCGTTTGTTCAGCGCCGCTGCTCGATATGATTCGCTATGAACTTCATGGTCTGGGCGCAACGTGGAGCGATGAGTACGGCTCTGCAGCGATTGAAGAAGAATTTGAATGGTTGATTGGATACTCGCCCTACCACCAAGTCCGTGAAGGTGAGAACTATCCGGCGACCTTATTTACAGTCTTTGAAGGCGATACTCGAGTCGACCCACTTCATGCCAGAAAGATGTGTGCGGCTCTTCAACATGCACAATCCAAAGAGGACTCGCGGCCGATTCTGATTCGAGCCGAACGAAATGTTGGACACGGAGCCCGCTCCCTCTCGCGCACTATTGATTTGAGCGCCGACTCTCTAGCATTTCTCTCTAAGTGGACGGGGTTGTCCGAGAATGGTGGTTCTGGGTTGTGACCGGATATCTCAGAGGTGAAAAATATGAATAACGCAATAGGTCAATTCATCGATTGGTTTTCGGGCGCTCCTCTTCGGATTGCAACCGTTATGGTCATTGCTCTCATCGTGCGATTCTCTGCGAGTCGCGCGATTATCCGTTCCATGAATAAGTTGATTGCAAAGACTGATCGCGGAACTGAAAATCGAGCAGCCGAACGTGCACGTACCATCGGTGCACTCTTACGAAGTTCGGTCAACGCACTTACCTTTATTGTTGCCGGGGCGATGGTTTTGGATCAATTGGGGCTAAATCTCGGACCGCTTCTTACCTCAGCGGGTGTGGTGGGAGTAGCGCTTGGTCTTGGAGCGCAAACTATCGTGCGTGACATTCTCTCTGGTCTATCCATGCTCATCGAGGATCAATATGGCGTTGGTGATCGCGTTCAATTACTCGAAGTCAGTGGCGTAGTAGTCAATGTAGGGATGCGCATCACGACCATTCGAGATGAGAACGGTGTGCTTTGGTATTTGCGAAATGGTGAGATTCTTAAAGTGGGAAATCACTCGCAATAATTATTGGTTCATCATGAAAGTGGCAGCGCCTTCGAGATAGCCCCACAACTCGCTATGTAATTCTGAATCCAAATCCATCTCTTCGACTGCAGGCTTCATGCATGCCAGCCAAGCGTCGCGCTCGGCAATACCGATGGGAAAAGGTGCGTGGCGCATCCGTAATCGTGGGTGGCCCCGTTCATCGGAATATGTATGTGGTCCACCCCAATACTGTTCTAGGAACATCCGCAATCGTCGCTCGGCTCCCTCAAAATCTCCCTCGGGATACATCGGGCTAAGAAGCGGGTCATTCTTTACGTTGTGGTAAAAAGTATGGACCAATCTTTCAAAGGCGAGAGCGCCACCAAAACGCTCGTAGAAGTTCTCACTCACCGTGGAAGTACTCCTGGAGGAACTCCTTTTCCGCCTCATTGAGTGGCCGGGAGCTCTTGGAATTCATATCAACCGTTACCTGCACCGTGCGCGCCTTCGCTACCACTTGACCATCCACATGAATTTCGTAAGCAAGACCAAATGATGAATTACCGATGCGATGGACCCAAATCTCAACATGCGCGTTGCCGCCACCCTCATAAATCGGTGCAACATAATCGACTTCGGCTCGCGCTACGACCATGTCGAAGAGGATGGGGGCTTGATTCTCTCTCGCCCGTGCATAGATTGTGAAATCCACTCGTGCCTCTTGAATGTACGTGAGATAGGTAGCGTTATTCACGTGACCAAAAGCATCGAGATCGCCCCAGCGCACCTGCAATGGATAAATGTGTCGCATTATCGAGTCAACTTTCTATAGGTCACGCGATGTGGGCGCGAGGCTTCGGGTCCAAGTCGCTCAATTTTATTCGCTTCATAAGATTCAAAGTTACCCTCGAACCAGAACCATTGTGATTCCCCTTCATAAGCAAGGATGTGCGTAGCAACGCGATCCAGGAACCAACGATCGTGCGAGATTACTACTGCACATCCTGGGAAATTCAGCAGTGCATTCTCAAGGCTTCCGAGGGTCTCTACATCAAGGTCGTTTGTTGGCTCATCAAGAAGTAACAAGTTGCCACCCATCTTCAAAGTGAGCGCTAGATTTAGGCGATTCCGTTCACCGCCAGAGAGGACCCCAGCTGGCTTTTGTTGATCAGGGCCCTTGAAACCGAAAGTTGACACGTAGGCTCGAGATGGAATCTCAACTTGGCCGACTTTCATGATGTCGAGCCCTTCCGAGACTACTTCCCACAAAGTCTTTTTGGGATCGATACCCGCACGATTCTGATCCACGTAAGAAATGGAGACTGTCTCGCCAATCTTGATACTTCCACTATCGGGTTTCTCTAAGCCCTGAATCATTTTAAAGAGAGTGGTCTTACCGGCGCCGTTTGGGCCGATCACGCCGACGATTCCGTTGCGCGGGAGGGTGAATGACAGGCCATCAAAGAGCAGTCGTTCGCCGAAGCCTTTGCCCAAGTTCTCTACTTCGACCACTACATTTCCAAGGCGTGGTCCTGGTGGAATCTGAATCTCTTCGAAATCGAGTTTGCGCATCTTTTCAGCTTCAGCCGCCATCTCTTCGTAGCGAGCAAGACGTGCTTTCTGTTTTACCTGCCGACCCTTTGCATTCTGTCGCACCCAATCGAGCTCTTCGGCAAGACGTTTTGCGCGTTTGGCATCTTTTTGGCCTTCGATTTTTAGGCGCTGGGCCTTAGTCTCAAGATAGGTCGAGTAATTTCCTTCGTATGGATAGGCGCGACCACGATCAAGTTCCAATATCCACTCCGCGACATTATCGAGGAAGTAACGATCGTGAGTGATAGCAACGACAGTTCCGTTGTACTTTGCAAGATGCTGCTCAAGCCAGAGTACGGATTCGGCATCAAGGTGGTTTGTTGGCTCATCAAGGAGCAAGAGATCTGGTGATTGCAAGAGTAACTTACAGAGCGCTACTCGACGTCGTTCTCCACCTGAGAGCACCTTTACATCAGCATCTGGCGGCGGACAACGAAGGGCATCCATGGCTTGCTCAAGCCGTGAATCAATCTCCCATGCATTGGCATGATCGAGTTTCTCTTGTAAGTCACCCATCTCGGCGAGCAACGTGTCGTAATCGGCGTCAGGGGCAGACATCAAATCCGAAATCTCGTTGAAGCGATTGAGCATATTCATGATCTCGGCAACGCCCTCTTGAACATTCTCAAGAACATTCTTCTCTTCGTTGAGTGGTGGCTCTTGAAGCAAGATTCCAACGGTGTAACCCGGGGTTAAGTACGCTTCACCATTAGAAGGTTGCTGCAAGCCCGCCATAATCTGCAACACGGTCGACTTACCGGCGCCGTTAGGGCCGACGACGCCAATCTTGGCGCCAGGCAAAAACATCAGGGTGACATCGTCGAGAATTACCTTGTCACCGTGCGCCTTGCGCGCCTTTTTCATCGTGTAAATAAACTCAGCCATAGACGCCACTTTATCGCCTCAGGACTGGTAACTATTAACCGATACCATTAAGGAGTACATACACGTGCTCTTGCGCCCGTAGCTCAGTCGGATAGAGCACCCGCCTTCTAAGCGGGTTGTCGCAGGTTCGATTCCTGCCGGGCGCGCGCAATAAAAAAGAGGGCCACCCGATTTCTCGAGTGGCCTCTCTAACTAACTCGTGGTTATTTGATTTTTGCGATCTGAGCCTCGTTGAAAGTCTTCAAGGTTCCAGAGATCACCGCAAACTCAGTCTCTGGGAACTTCTTCGGACATTCATTGAGGATGTAGGTCATCAAACCCTTCACCGCTGCACCCTTTGCTGGGTCCTTGTACGCGGTCGAGACGAGTGCGTACGAAGTGGTACCGAGCTCATAGGCAGCTGGATTGGTGGTCTTGTAATCCAAGGTCAATGTTCCATTTGCATTTGTAGTGGCTGAACCGAGGAAAGCTGAGACGCCAGCTGCATCAGGAACTGTGTAATTGCCGGCGTTGTTTTTGATTTTTGCTACTGGCAACCCGTTTTGCTTCGCATAATTCGACTCAGCGTACGTAATAGCACCGGCAATTCGAGCAGTGAGCGGAACCGTCTGCTCAGAACCCTTTGCACCCTGGAGCGCTCCGAAGTTCGCTGCGTCAGTAACGCTTCCGTTCGGGAAGGAGGCGGTGAAGTCGTTGTTGCCAGCCTTGGTCCAAATTGCTGGGGATCGGGCTGCTAGATAGTTGGTGAAGACACCGGAAGTTCCAGAAGAGTCATTACGATAGACCACGACGATAGGGAGCTTCGGGAAGTCAATCTGAACAGTCTCTTCCTTATAGCGTGCGATAACGGGTTTTCCATCTTTATCAACGGCAATCACTTTCTTCTTCACATTCTTGCCTTTGACCTTAGTCGTCACGGTTTGAGTCTTGAAAATTGGGGTTTTAATTTTCTTATTATTCTCTTTCGCAATCTTGGGATCGTTCCACATAGTAATCTTGCGAGAGAAAATTTCTGCAATGATGTCAGCGGTTAAGTTGATTTGCTCTTCGACACCTGGAACGTTGTAGATCACCGCAACTGGGGCTGCCGTTACTGGCACGTGAATGGTTGCTGGATCCTTCGGGGTCGCGTGAGGAGTGTCTGACCACGCAAAGTCGTAATCACCCTTGTCCCAACCGGAGCGCCCAGCGCCCGAGCCGAGTGAGGCATATGTGTAGGAGTCGCCAGTGGCAGTAGCGAACTCACCCTTGCACTTATCGAGAAGTGGGGCTGCGAACGTTGCGCCACCACCAGTTAGCTTCACATCTTTCGCCTGCGCAGGGGAGGCGATAAGAGAGGTGAAAATTGCCGCACTAGCAAAGATTGCGAGCGACTTCTTCATTGAGTTCCTCCGTTTGTTGACTTGTTGTCATCTTCCACGCTACGGAAAAGAAGAAACTTCAGGGGGCTACGGCGCTAAATCCAAGTGACGCTATTGTGAACTTCGGGTGAACTACCCAAAACGTCCCGTGACATAATTTTCTGTTCGCTTGTCTTTTGGACGGGTGAAGATTTCTCGAGTGGGTGCGAATTCGATGATCTCGCCTGGTCCCCCATCTGAGAGCAAAAAGGCCGTGTAATCGGAGACTCGAGCCGCCTGCTGCATGTTGTGCGTCACGATAATGATCGTCATCGTTTTCGCTAGCTCACCGATAGTCTCTTCAATTTTCAAAGTTGACCCTGGGTCTAGCGCTGAGCACGGTTCATCCATCAAAAGCACCTCGGGGCGAACCGCCAGCGAGCGAGCAATACAGAGGCGTTGTTGTTGACCACCAGAGAGTGAACCACCCGGTTGATTGAGGCGATCCTTCACCTCGTTCCATAGACCGGCGCGCTCAAGGCATTCTTCCATCAATTCGTTTTTGTCGGAGATTTTTAGTTGCGCCAACTTAATTCCGGCAAGTACGTTTTCGCCAATGGTCATCGAAGGAAATGGATTTGGCTTCTGGAACACCATTCCAATTTTCAGGCGAATCTTCGTAACATCGGTGCCGGGCGCATAAATATCTTTTCCATGAAGAAGAACTTCCCCTGCCATGGCAGCCCCCGGAATGAACTCATGCATTCTGTTTAACGTTCGAAGGAAGGTCGATTTGCCGCACCCAGAGGGACCGATAAGCGCAGTGACAGTCCCCGTAGGGAAATCAAGGGACATGTCCGAAACAGCGTGATACTTGCCAAACCATGCATGCACATTTCTCGCTTCAAGTCCGCTACCCACTGGCTGTTCGCTTCGAGTTCGACTCGCCGCCGAAGCGGTGGCAACATCACCCAAACTTGTCGGCTTAGCGGCGAGCGGCGCAGCGCTTGCCTGTGGTGTTGTTACCGAAGATGCATTGGCATTCATCGTCGAGTCCTCTCTACTGTTTTCGTTCATCTTCTACTCATTTGATGGTCTTAGCGCGGGAGAAATATCGGGCAAGGGCGAAAAGTGCGAGTACAGCGAGCATAAGGATGAAGATACCCGCCCAGGCACGTGCAGCTGCCTCTGGAGAACCATCGATGAGCGCCTTCCATATATAAAACGGAATCGAGCCCATATTGTCCTGCATAGGATTGAGATTGGTGTCATCGGCGCCACCAGTGGTGAAAAGCAAAGGCGCGGTTTCACCCGCAATGCGAGCCACCCCAAGGATAACCGCTGTCACTAGACCGCTCTTTGCAGCTGGAATAACAACCAGAGCTACTGTCTTCCATTGTGTGGCGCCAAGGGCTAACCCTGCTTCGCGAAGATCCGGTGGCACTAACTTGAGCACTTCTTCAGCGGTGCGCGCAACAGTGGGAATCATCAAGATGCTCAATGCAAGTGCGCCCATAAAGCCAGAGAATCCGCGCCCCGTTCCCGCAATGAGCGCTGAATAAATAAATAGTCCTGCAACGATTGAAGGAATTCCACTCATCGCTTGAACAAGGAAACGAATCAATCCCGAACCGGGACCTTTTATTTCGGTGAGATAGAGAGCGGTCAAGATTCCGAGCGGAACCGAGATGATGAGGGCGATTGTGATGAGCCAAAATGTTCCAATCAGGGCATGTTTGATGCCCCCTGCATTGAGCGAGGAAGAGAATGGATCTTGAGCCATATCGGTGGTGAAGTACCCCGCGTAGAGGGCGTCAGTTCCGCGAGAAATGACCGTCCAAAGAATAGAGACGACTGGAAGAAGTAACGCGAAGATACCCACGTATGCCGCACCGGCCATGATGGAATCCTTGGCAGCCTCTTTGCCACGTCGAGTTCCCGAGACAATCGCAAGTGTCGTTATTGCAAAAAATGCAAAGAAAATCAATTGCGGCAAGCGACCTTCAAAACCTGTATTCGCAAC